>DAIQRF010000044.1:0-10359 GCA_036786505.1 Casimicrobiaceae bacterium
GCGTATGCGCGGTGAACTTGAGCGGCAGCGTATCGCCGGGCACGATCTCGTTGCGCACAAAGTTGGTCAGTGGAACCTCGGCGGTCGGGATCAAATACATTCGATCTTCGTCCGGCGCTCCGCCTTTGGTCACCCAGAACAGGTCATCCTCGAATTTTGGCAGCTGGCCAGTGCCCGTCAGCGCCGCGCGATTGACGATATACGGCACGTAACACTCGACATAGCCATGTTCGCTCGAATGCAGGTTGAGCATCCACTGCGTCAGCGCGCGGTGTAGACGCGCAACGCTTCCGCGCAGCGTATGGAACCGGGACCCCGAAAGCTTGGCCGAAACTTCGAACTCGATACCGCCGACCGCAGCGCCGATATCGACGTGGTCGCGCGCTTCAAAACCAAGCTCTCTTGGCGCCCCCACGCGGCGAAGCTCCACGTTCTGCGCGTCAGACGCGCCGATCGGCACGCTCGCGTGCGGCAGATTCGGCACAGCGAGCAGCCATTCGCGCAGGACGGACTGAATGTCACTGAGCTCGGTTTCGAGCGTCTTGAGCTCGTCGCCGAGACCAACAACTTCGGCCATGAGGGCTGTCGCATCCTGGCCGCGGCCTTTGACAGCGCCGATCTCCTTGGAGACGGCGTTGCGCCTGGCCTGCAACTCCTGGGTGCGCGTCTGAACCGACTTGCGCCGCGCTTCGGCTGCTTCGAATCGAGCCACGTCGAGCGTGTAGCCGCGTGTTTTCAAGCGTGCCGCGACGGCAGCCGGGTCATTGCGCAGAAGCTGAATGTCGAGCATCGGCCGATTCTAGCAAACGCAAGCCGGGGAGCGTGGGCTCCCGCCCCTCAATGCATTGAGCGGACTCGACACGGGAGCTTAGCGCAGAGCGACGCTAAGACTTGTCCTCGTCCTTGGATCGCGCCTCTGCGTCACGATGTCGCAGCGCGGCAAGGCGCTCGCCGATCTTCGCCTCGAGCCCGCGGCCGGTGGGGAGATACCATCGCGCTGCCTCCATGCCGTCGGGAAAATAGCGCTCGCCCGCCGCGTAGGCGTCTTCCTCGTTGTGCGCGTACCGGTAGTCTCTGCCGTAACCGAGATGCTTCATCAGGCGTGTCGGCGCGTTGCGCAGGCGAAGCGGCACCGGTCGCGATTGGTCGTTGGCGATGAAAGCGCGGGCAGCGTTATAGGCAACGTACACCGCGTTGCTCTTTGCCGCGCAGGCGAGATAGATCACCGCCTCGGCCAGCGCGAGCTCTCCTTCGGGCGTTCCCAGACGCTCGTAGGTCGCTACCGCGTCCAGCGTGAGCTGAAGCGCGCGTGGGTCGGCGAGGCCGATATCCTCGCTCGCCATGCGTATCATGCGTCGACCGACGTAGAGGGGATCGGCGCCGCCGTCGAGCATGCGGCAGAACCAGTACAGCGATGCATCCGGGTCGGAGCCGCGCACCGACTTGTGCAGCGCCGAGATCTGATCATAGAAAGCTTCTCCGCCCTTGTCGAAGCGGCGCATGCTGCGAGTGATCGTTGCCTCGACGAAAACCAGGTCGATGTCGTTCTTGTCCGCGTCCTGTGCCGCCACGCCGAGCTGCTCGACCAGATTCAGCAGGCGCCGTCCGTCGCCGTCGGCGTAGGAAATGATCGCGTCGCGCGCCGTCGCCGCGAGCGTGGCCTCCGGCATCGCCACCGCAAGCGCCCGGGCAAGAAGTTGGGCCAGTTCATCGGCGTCGAGCGCCTCGAGCACATACACCGTTGCCCGGGACAGCAGTGCGCTGTTGACCTCGAACGACGGGTTTTCGGTTGTCGCACCGATGAATGTCACCAGCCCCTGCTCGACATAGGGAAGAAACGCGTCCTGCTGCGCCTTGTTGAAGCGGTGGACTTCGTCGACGAACAGGATGGTGTGACGGCCCGATTGCGCAAGTGTCGCCTCGGCGCGAGCAATGGAATCGCGAATGTCCTTGACCCCGGACAGCACCGCCGACAACGCGATAAAGTCGGCGCTGAAGGCATCGGCCATCAATCGCGCCAAGGTCGTCTTGCCGACGCCGGGAGGGCCCCACAGAATCATCGAATGCGGCTTGCCGGTTGCGAACGCAACCGCCAGCGGTTTGCCCGGTGCCAGAAGGTGGCGTTGCCCGATGACTTCGCCCACCGTCCGCGGACGCAAGCGTTCGGCCAGCGGCGCGGCCGGATTGGCGACCGTGAAAAGATCAGTTTCCACTCAGTTGCCGATCACATCCGCGCCGGGCGGCGGCGTGAAGCGGAAAAGCGCAAGGTCGATCGCCGGATTGCGCTCGAAGGTGTCGAAGGTCAGCTGCGTCACCTGGCCGAAGCTGTCGTGCAGCTCCATCGTTCGCGGCAGGTTCTCCTTGAATCCGATGCGAATGTGGTCGAAACCGGTGTCCGGCGACTTGGGCTTTGCCTCGACAAATTCGACCCCGTCCTTATTGCCGCCGTCGGTAAGCTCGAAGTTCGCTTCGAACGCGTTGCCGCCAGCGAGAAGCGACGCCGGCGTCGCGCCAAGCGCGCGGTCCACTTTTTTGACAATCACCTGATTGAGATCGCGGTCGTAGATCCAGAGTCTGTCGCCGTCGTCGACCAGCAGTTGCGCGTACGGCTTGTCGTAGCTCCACCGAAACTTGCCCGGCCGCGCGAACGCGAACGTTCCGCTGGACACCTGCGGCACACGTCCCGACTTGCCGGCAACGACTTGGCGGAACGTCGCCTTGCCGGTGCGCGCGCCGTCGACAAATGCCTTGAGTTGCTCGATGCCTGAAGCCGCGGCGGCCGCGCTGGTAAACGCAAGCGCAAACGCTGCCAGAACCGCACCATGGCAACGGGAGCTCACGCCCCCTCTCCCTTGCCTGCCGGCACCAGAACTTCGCGATTGCCGTTGGTCTGCATGGGCGAGACCATTCCGGCGCGCTCCATCTGCTCGATCAAACGCGCTGCCCGGTTGTAGCCGATGCGCAGATGGCGCTGCACCAGCGAAATCGACGGCCGCCGCGTCTTCAACACCACCGCGACCGCCTGGTCGTACATCGGGTCGGCTTCCGCGCCACCCGCGTCGATACTGATGCCATCCTCCCCGCTGCCATCGGTGCTCGATTCGAGAATGCCGTCCAGATACTGCGGCCCGCCTTGAGCCTTAAGGTGTTCGACCACGCGGTGAACTTCGGCGTCGGAGACAAACGCCCCGTGCACGCGTTGCGGGTGCCCGGTGCCCGGCGGAAGGTAGAGCATGTCGCCCTGGCCGAGCAGCGTCTCGGCACCCATCTGATCGAGGATGGTCCGCGAGTCGATCTTGCTCGCCACCTGGAACGCAATGCGCGACGGAATATTGGCTTTGATCAGGCCGGTGATGATGTCGGTCGACGGCCGCTGCGTCGCCAGGATCAAATGGATCCCGGCCGCACGCGCTTTTTGCGCAATGCGGGCAATCAGCTCCTCGATCTTGCGGCCCGTGACCATCATCAGGTCGGCCAGCTCATCGATCACGACGACAATCAGCGGCATTTCTTCGATCGCCTCCGGCGCGTCCGGGGTCAGCGAGAACGGGTTGGTCAGAGGCTTACCGGCCTTTTTCGCCTCGGAAACCCGCGCGTTATAGCCGGAGAGATTGCGCACACCCAAGGTCGACATCAGTCGATAGCGGCGCTCCATCTCACCGACGCACCAGTGGAGCGCATTGGCGGCCAGCTTCATGTCGGTGACAACCGGCGCCAACAAGTGTGCGATGCCTTCGTAGACCGAGAGTTCAAGCATCTTCGGGTCGATCAGAATCAGCCGCACCTGCCGCGGCTCGGCCTTGTAGAGCAGCGACAGGATCATGGCGTTGACCGCGACCGATTTGCCCGAACCCGTGGTGCCCGCAACGAGCAGGTGCGGCATCCGCGCCAGATCGACGATCACCGGTTTGCCGGCGATGTCCTTGCCCAGCGCCAAAGACAAGGGGCTGGCGGTATCGTTGTACGTCGTCGACGACAGCAACTCGACCAGGCGCACGACCTGGCGCTTGGGATTCGGCAGCTCCAGGCCCATGCACGACTTGCCGGGAATGGTCTCGACCACGCGAATGCTGACCACCGACAGCGCGCGCGCAAGATCTTTCATCAGGTTGACGATCTGCGCACCCTTGACGCCGATCGCCGGCTCGATCTCGAAGCGCGTTATCACCGGGCCCGGATAGGCGGCCAGCACCTTGACGGCAACGCCGAAGTCGGCAAGCTTGCGTTCTATTACCCGCGACGTGAAGTCGAGCGTCTCGGCGCTGACCACTTCCAGCGAAGAAGGCGCGTCTTCGAGCAATGCGAGCGGCGGGAGCGGCGAATCGGGAAGATCCTGAAACAAAGGCTTCTGTTTCTCCTTGATTACGCGCTCCGACTTGGTGACCTCCAGCGCCGCCGGGACGACCATGACCGGCTCCCGGTCGTCGATGGTTTCGCGCGCGGCTTCGACCACCTGCTCGCGCTCCTCGAACGCCGCTTCACCGATGACGCGATCGCGCTTCTCGTCACGCCTTCGCCGAGCCCAGGCCAGCGTTTGTTCAATCCCTCCACCGACACGTTCCATCAGCCTGAGCCATGACATGCCGGTGAGAAGCGACCAGCCAATCCCGAACAACGCGATAAGCAGCAGCGTTGCGCCGTTGAAACCGAGTGCGCGCGAAAGGCCCTGTCCGATCACGTCCCCCAATGCACCCCCTGGCGCGTTGGGCAGCAAGGCCGGCAGCCGATAGAGACGCAACGCCTCCAGCGACGCGCTCGCCCGGAGCACCAGCGCGAAACCTGGGATGGCAAGCCACGGATGGTGACGTTCCACCTCTCCATGCGTGAGGCGCCGGTAACCTGAAACGACCACCACCACGCCCGCGGCGACCCACCACCACGCCGACAGCCCGAACAGGTAGAGCAACAGATCGGCAACCCACGCGCCAACCACCCCGCCCTTGTTCTGAAGCGGCGCGCCGGAGCCGGAGAAGGACCAGCCGGCGTCGGACTGGTGATAAGTCGCCAGGACCAACGCGAGGTAGACAAAGGCGACGACGATCAACAGCCACCAGGATTCGTGCAGCAACCGCGTCAAGCGCGGCGAGAGGGTGAACTCTGTTAGTCGTGGTCGAGGCAGTGCCGCGGATCGCCGGCGATGGGCGACAGCCTGTTTTTTTCTATTAAAAATCATTTACTTGGCAAACACATTTAAACTGATTCCGAACTATGATACGCCCCCGCCCGGATCGACGCAAAGGCTGGCAGGCCGCGGGAATCACACCAATCCTTCGGATCTCCGGAGAGACGGCGCCGCGTCGCGCGCGGATGGTGCGCCATCAAGCCTGCCATCGTCGTCCGCTTCGCGCAGCTTGCAAAACCGCCGCGGCGATCGCACATGTCGAATGATGCTGGTCGCCGAGTATTGAAACGAAGCACTCTGTGTTTCCATTAGAATCCCGACCATCTTTCGAGGAACGCAACCACATGAGCACGAAGCATCACCGACTGCTGATTCTCGGCTCCGGGCCAGCCGGATTCTCGGCCGCAGTATACGCCGCGAGAGCGAACCTGAAGCCGGTGCTGATCACCGGCCTCGCGCAAGGCGGGCAGTTGATGACTACCACCGACGTCGACAATTGGCCTGCGGACGCAGATGGGGTGCAGGGCCCGGATTTGATGACGCGATTTCAGAAACATGCCGAGCGCTTCGAGACCGAAATCATCTTCGACCACATTCATACCGCGGAGCTCGGCCAACGGCCGTTCCGCTTAACCGGCGACTCTGGCGAATACACGTGCGACGCGCTGATCATCGCCACCGGCGCCTCGGCGAAATATCTCGGCATAGCGTCCGAGCAGGCGTTCATGGGCAAAGGGGTGTCTGCCTGCGCGACATGTGACGGGTTTTTCTACAAGGGACAGGACGTGGTGGTCATCGGCGGCGGCAACACCGCGGTCGAGGAGGCGCTGTACCTGTCGAACATCGCCAAACATGTCACCGTCGTTCACCGTCGGGACAAATTCCGGGCCGAGGCGATTCTCATCGACAAGCTGATGGCGAAGACAAAGAACGGCGGCAACGTGCGTGTGCTGTGGGATCACACGCTCGACGAAGTGACCGGCGATCAGTCCGGCGTCACCGGTGTGCGGGTCAAGCACGTCGGCAGCGGCGCGACGCAACAACTCGATGTCCAGGGCGTGTTTGTCGCCATCGGCCACACGCCGAACACGCAACTGTTCGAGGGGCAGCTGGTCATGGCCGGCGGCTACATTCGCGTCAAAAGCGGCAACGAGGGCGACGCGACCGCGACCAGCGTTGCCGGTGTGTTTGCCGCCGGAGATGTTGCCGATCATGTCTATCGGCAGGCGGTGACCAGCGCCGGCACCGGGTGCATGGCCGCATTGGACGCGGAAGCGTATCTGGAAACCCTGAACTGACGAGCAAGCCCTGCGCCCGCGATCGTGCTGCGGAACTCGCGGGCAGCGCGATATATGCGCAGGTGGGGAAGCGCAGCCCTGGGTCTTGCGCGTCGCGGAGGACACGATGGCCAAACTATCCGATCTCAAGACCCTTCTTGCCGGCGTACCGCGGACCAAGCGTGCCACCGCCCGCGACAACGCGGAGCGGGCAAGTCCGACCACCAAGCGAGCCGGGCAAACCGCAAAGAGCGCCGCGGACGACCTCGATCTGGCGCACGCGTTCGCCGACGTGGCGCCGCTTGCCTCCGGCAATCGCGCACAAATGGCCAAGGCAGCGACCTCCCCATCGCCAACGAAACGGCTCGCCGATGAAGCCGCCGCCCTCGCCGCCAGCAGGCACGGCGTCGACGCCTCGCCGGGCGCATGGGATGTCGGTCAGGAAATCGAATCGGAGCAGACCTTTCGCCGCACCGGGCTCGGTGCCGACGTCGTCTCGAAGCTTCGGCGCGGTCATTGGGCCGTGCAAGCAGAGCTCGATCTGCATGGGCACACGAGCGAAGAGGCGCATGCCGCGCTGGTGCTGTTTCTCGCCGAGGCGCGATCACGCGGTTGGCGCTGCGTCCGAGTCATCCACGGCAAGGGCCTCTCCTCGCCCAATCGCGAGCCGGTGCTGAAGGGCAAGGTCAGGCGCTGGCTGACCTACCGCAACGAGGTGCTGGCCTATTGCGAGGCACCACGATACGGCGGCGGAAGCGGAGCGGTACTGGTGTTGCTGATGGCGCCCTCCGCCTGAAGCACCCGAAGTTGATCCAACGGTCCGCCGATCGAGAGTAGCCGTCTTCTTTGCTCCCGGATCGACCAGCGCAGACCTCGTTTGCAGACAAGGCGCGGATACCCCTTGACGGCGCCTCAGACGGGCGTCGCGACGCTCATGGCCACGAGCGCCGATGTGAAAAAGCGGGCAGCTCGCGCCGCACCTGCGCCAGACGCGAGGCATCCACGTCGCCAACGATGATGCCGGGCCCTGTTTCCAGCTCGGCGACGACCACGCCCCATGGATCGATGAGCAGGCTGTGGCCGAAGGTCCGTCGACCGTTCGGATGCACGCCGCCCTGCGCCGCGGCAAGCACGTAACATTGATTCTCGATCGCACGCGCGCGAAGCAATACGTGCCAATGCGCCGCGCCCGTGACGACAGTGAATGCCGAGGGCACGAGGATCAACGACAAATCGGTGAATTGGCGATACAGCTCCGGAAATCGCATGTCGTAGCAAATCGAAAGCGCCACGCGTCCGCAAGGCGCCTCGAACGCCACCGGTTCCTGGCCGGGCTCGATGGTCTTTCCCTCGTCGTATCGCTCGTCGCCCTGGTTGAACGTGAACAGGTGCATCTTGTCATAGCGCGCGACACGACGGCCGCTCGGATCGAACGCCAGCGACGCGCTACGAACGCGCGCCGGATCGGCAATCGCGATCGGCGACGCGCCGCCGACCACCCACACGCCGTGCTCACGCGCGACGCGGGCCAGAAAATCCTGCTGCGGCCCGGCGCCATCCGGTTCGCGCGCGGTGACCTTGTCGATGCTGCGCGCGCCGAATATTCCGAAATACTCCGGCAGCAGCACAAGTTGTGCGCCGCGACCCGCAGCTTCCGCGACCCGCGGCTCGATCGCAGCAAGATTCTCGCCGACGTCGCCACCGGAAACGGTCTGCACCGCGGCGACCCGAAAGCGCTCCGGGCTCATTGTTTGACCGTCTCCGCAGGAACCGCGGTGGTCGCCGGGCTGCGGCTGGTTCGCTCGACGATGGGATCGGACCAGTTGCCGCTTACCGCGTACTCGTAAGCGAACATCTGCTCGATCGGGTCCTTCAACGCCGTTTGCGCAAGCAGCGTTCCGGCACCGACCGCCGCGCCGAGAATCGGATTGGCAAGCAGCAATGCAGCCGCGCCGACCGATAGCGTGCCCGAAAGCGTCGGTTGCACCCGTACCCGCAGCTTTTGCGTCTCGCTGGCGATATCGGTCTCGCCGGCGATGGCCACGCGCGCCGAGGGGCCGACGATTTTCAGGTTGTCGCTTTTCATCACTCCATCCTGAATGCGCACGTCGCCGACGATTTCGTCGAAGGCGAAACCCTCGCCGAACAGGTCCTGGAAATCGAAGATCAAACGGCGCTTGAGCGCCTGCAGCGAAAGCACGCCGAGCAATTTCCCCAAGCCGGGGTCCAGTTTGACGAACTGGCCGCTGCCGGTTTCCACCCTGAACATACCGTTAAGGCTCGGATAATCGAATTCCTGCGGGCTGCCCAACCATTCGAGTTGTCCGTGAATGTGCGTCCGCCCGCCGCGGACGGCGTCGGGCATGCCGAAGCGGGCGAGATATTTTCCGGCGTCGCGCACCTCGAGGTCGATATCGAGTTGCGTTCTCGGCGCACGACCCGCGCCCCGCCACCACCCCGACGCGACCAGGCTGCCATCGTCGCTGCTGAGCTTGAGGCTCTCGATGCGCCAGTCGCTTTCACTTGGCTGCGCGAGGAGCTCCAGCTTGCCGAGATCGCGCTCCTTAAGACGAAAACTGTCGGCAACAATATCCACCGACGGCCAGGGATTGGCCGCCGGCGGAGCGACTTCCGCCGCCGGAATCGCGGTCATGGAGGCGGCCGCGGAGGGCGGCGCCGTGAGCCGCTGGAGGCGCGCGACGATGCGTCCGTTCAAGCGTCCCGGCGCGGCCGCTTGCCAACGTGCGGTACCGGCCAGCTCGCGGCCGCGCAAGTCTATTTGCCAATCTTCTCCGCCACGACTGGCGCCAATATGAAGGTCGCTCAACTGCCGGCCGAACACCCCCATCGTGCCGACGGCGAGGTCCACGCCCGCCAACGGCAATGGCTCGGGGCCCGAGTCGAGCTGACGTTTGACGGCGAGCCAGCCGTCGAGATCCAGCGCCGCCACCTCGCCGCGCACCCACAGGCCGCGACGATCGGCGTCACCGTCGGTCGCGCCCAGCGCCAAGAGCGCGCGCTCGGTAACCGCTCCGGCCGGTGTCAGCCGGCGCTGCAGGTTCAGGCGCCCGAGCGCACCGTAACGAATCTCAAGCGTGTCGTGACCGGGATCGGTGATCTGGCGATGAACCTTGAGCGGCACGGCGTCGGCGGCAGCCTTGGCAATCGGCAGCGGCAAATCAACCGCGGCGCCGCGAAGCGTGGAATCGAGCGTCCACGTCGTCACATCATTGGCAACCTGCATCGCGAGCTGCCAGTCGGTCGTTCCGGACACTCGTTTCAACAGCGGCTGCGAGTCATATTCGGAACGCAGCACGCTCAGATTGGCGCTTCCCTGGGCGTCCACGCGCAGGCGCCCGTCGGCACTTGCGATTTCTACGCGTGCCGGACCACCGACGATCTCGGCCGTCAGCGGTGACGCGCGCACGTCGTGGGTCGAAAACATGAGCTTGCCGTTGAGCTGCGACAGCGCGGGCACGTCGCCGGCAAGTTTGATGCGGTTGTTGGCAAAGTTGTATTCGCCGACGACCTGGTTGCCTTTCGGTTTTCCCAAAGGCAGCTCGAGCCGAAACGACAATGTTCCGGCGCCCGTGGCCTCGGCTCGATCGGTAAAGTGATCGATCCAGCCCGCGACCGGGCTTTCGGCAATGAAACGCAGGGCATCCGCGATCGGACCCGGCGCCTCGCCGTCGACGCGAAGCACCGGGTTGGCGAGGCGCAAATCGGCAATGTCCGCTTTGAGGCGGCTGAGCTCGGTCTCGAACACGCGAGCATGGTGAGCGTCGATAGTCATGCGCGCGCCATCGAATCGAAGCTCGGCGTCGACGCCGCTTAAGCGCGGCCAACCGTCGGCGTAGTCAAGGGTAACGCCCTGGCCTTTGACCGACACCTGAAATTGCCCGGTCCTGCCGTCGGCGAACGGAAAATCGGCGAGGTTGCCAACCAGCTTGACCCGCGCGT
>DAIQRF010000045.1:0-1675 GCA_036786505.1 Casimicrobiaceae bacterium
TTGCTCGCCGGGTGCCAAATTCGCCCGTACGGGGAGAACCAGCGGTTCTCATCCTGGTCGGATGCGGACATTCAACCCCGTGTCGTGCGGTTTCCGATCCTGCTTACGTTTCCGGACGAGACCATGTTCTTTTATCCGATCTACGACAGCCCGCCGCGCGCGGACTTGAATCTGCGCGCCATAAGCTGCACGCGCCGTGACGATGGAACACTGGTGGTGACGGCCAGGGTACAGAACATGGGAGCGGACATCATTACCAACACCGCGCTGCTGACCGGCGATCTTGGTGCGTTCCGCGTCGCGGCGACCGTGACCACCGCCGACGGTGCGCACGAAGACGTCAGCACGGTGCAGGTCGTCCCGCTCACGGTCACGTCGACGGTTTCGCTCGCGCTCAACTCGACGCGCGTCCAGGCCGCGGATGTAACGCGCATCGACGTTGTCGCCGACCCGGATCGGATCGTTCCCGACCCGGTGCGGGAAAACAATCGCCTGAGCTGGGAAGGCCGGCTGGACTCGGCAGGCGCACAGTGCAACGTCGAACGCTAAGCTTGCCTTAGCGAGCAGGGCATCGTGCAGCGCGTCCCAATACCGCGCGCGATCGTCCACACCGTGCATCTTACGGCGCCACCGCAGCGGCGGCGTCGTCACAGCGTCTGCATTCGCGCCGCGGACGCCGTGAGCGGCGCCCGCATTATCGCCGAATCAGGTGCTCCATCCGCCGTTTGCAACACGTCGTCGCGGCCGGACGAGCCTTCGATCGCGCTATAATTCAGCGCTCTCGCGCATCGGGCCCCCGAGGTTTTCTCAGCGGCCGATCGCCCTCCGGGACCTGTCGATGAAAGTACTTGTTGCGGTCAAGCGTGTGGTCGATTTCAACGTCAAGGTTCGAGTCAGGCCCGATGGGTCCGGCGTCGATACCGCCAACATCAAGATGTCGATGAACCCGTTCGATGAAATCGCCATCGAGGAAGCGGTGCGGCTGAAGGAAAAAGGCATCGTAACCGAGATCATTGCTGTTTCGTGCGGTGTCACCGCGTGCCAGGAAACGCTGCGCACCGCTTTGGCGATGGGCGCCGACCGCGCCATCCTGGTCGAGTCGACGGTCGAGTTGCAGCCGCTCGCGGTTGCCAAGCTGCTCAAGGCGATTGTCGACAAGGAGGCGCCGCAACTGGTGATACTGGGCAAACAGGCGATCGACGACGATGCCAATCAGGTCGGGCAGATGCTTGCGGCGCTCCTCGGATGGCCGCAAGCCACGTTCGCTTCCAAGATCGACATCACCGATGAGGGTGGACAAAAACGGGCGACGGTCAAGCGCGAGATCGACGGCGGCCTCGAGACGCTGGCGATGAAGCTGCCGGCGGTCATCACCACGGATCTGAGATTGAACGAGCCGCGGTATGCGACGTTGCCGAATATCATGAAGGCGAAAAAGAAGCCCCTCGACATTACCAACCCGGACACGCTCGGGATCGACGTTACACCGCGGCTCACGACGCTCAAGGTTGTCGAGCCGCCGAGACGCAAGGGCGGCGGCAAGGTGGCCGACGCCAAGGAGCTGGTGGCCAAGTTACGCAACGAAGCGAAGGTGATTTGAGTGGCGCGAGCGCCGCTCAAATCATCCCCGCGGAAGCGGGGATCCAGCGGCTTGCTGGCGCGAGCGCCGCTCAAA
>DAIQRF010000045.1:1775-10322 GCA_036786505.1 Casimicrobiaceae bacterium
AAATCATCCCCGCGGAAGCGGGGATCCAGCGGCTTGCTGGCGCGAGCGCCGCTCAGATCATCCCCGCGGAAGCGGGGATCCAGCGGCTTGCTGGCGCGAGCGCCGCTCAAATCATCCCCGCGGAAGCGGGGATCCAGCGGCTTGCTGGCGCGAGCGCCGCTCAGATCATCCCCGCGGAAGCGGGGATCCAGCGCCTTAAATACTATGCAGCGATCATGACCACACTCGTCATTGCCGAGCACGACCACGGCGCGCTGAAGAGCGCGACGCTGCACACGATTGCCGCCGCGCAGAAGGTCGGTGGCGACATTCACGTGCTCGTCGCCGGCCATAACGCCGGCGGTGCCGCGCAGGCGGCGGCCAACATCGCCGGTGTCGCCAAGGTTTTGCACGCCGACGCCGCGCACCTCGCCAGCCAGACCGCGGAAAACCTCGCCGCGCTGGTGACGACGCTGGCGGCGCCGTACTCGCATTTTTTCCTGCCGGCGACCGGCTTCGGCAAAAATGCGGCACCGCGCATTGCGGCGCTGCTCGATGTTGCGCAAATCTCCGACATCATCGGCGTCAACGCGCCCGATACTTTCGTCCGCCCGATTTATGCGGGCAACGCGTTTGCCACCGTGCAGTCGAAGGACACCAAAATGGTCGTCACCGTGCGCTCGACCGGCTTCGATGCGGCATCGAGCAGTGGCGGCAGTGCGGCGATCGAAAATGTCGCGGTACCGGCCGACACGGCGCAGGTCCAGGTTCTGGGCCAGGAGCTGACCCGATCCGACCGTCCCGAGCTGACCAACGCGCGGGTGGTGATTTCCGGCGGACGGGGGATGCAGAACGGCGAGAATTTCAAGATGCTCGAGGCGCTGGCTGACAAGCTCAACGCTGCGATTGGCGCGTCGCGCGCGGCGGTCGACGCCGGCTACGTGCCCAACGACTATCAAGTCGGCCAGACGGGCAAGATCGTCGCGCCCGATCTCTATATTGCCATCGGTATCTCGGGTGCGATTCAGCATCTGGCCGGGATGAAAGACAGCAAGGTCATCGTGGCGATCAACAAGGATGCCGAAGCACCGATTTTTCAGATCGCGGATTACGGGCTGGTGGGCGATCTGTTCGAGATCGTGCCTCAGCTGATCACTGAACTGGGCTGATGACATGAGCACCTATCGCGCACCAATGCAGGAGATAAAGTTCGTGATGAACGAGCTCGCCGGGCTCGAGCAGGTCGCCAGGCTTCCGGGTTACGAGGAGGCGACGCCCGACACCGTGGCCGCGATTCTTGAGGAAGCATCGAAGTTCGCGTCGACGGTGCTCGATCCGCTCAACGCTGTCGGTGACCGCGAAGGCGCGACATGGCAGGAAGGCGGGACGGTCAAGACGCCTTCCGGGTTCAAGGACGCGTATCGTCGATTTGCCGAGAACGGATGGAACGGCCTGACCAAGAATCCGGAACATGGTGGCCAGGGTCTGCCGCAACTGGTGGCAACCGCGGTCGAGGAAATGTGGCACGGCGCGAACATGGCCTTTGCGTTGTGTCCGCTGCTGACGCAGGGCGCCATCGAGGCGCTCGAGCTTTGCGGCTCGGACAAGCTGAAGGCGACGTTTCTGTCGAAGATGGTCGAAGGCGTATGGACCGGCACCATGAACCTGACCGAGTCGCAGGCGGGCTCCGATCTCGCGGCGGTGCGCACGCGCGCTGTGCCGTCATCCGACAACCCGGGGACCTACAAGCTCTACGGGCAGAAGATTTTCATCACTTACGGCGAGCAGGACTACACCGACAACATCATCCATCTGGTGCTCGCCCGCACGCCGACCGCGCCGGAAGGCGTCAAGGGCATCTCGCTGTTCCTGGTCCCGAAGTTCATGGTCAACGATGACGGGAGCCTCGGCGCGCGCAACGACGTTCACTGCGTGTCGATCGAGCACAAGCTCGGCATTCACGCCAGTCCCACCGCGGTGCTGGCGTATGGTGATCACGGTGGCGCGGTCGGATACCTGGTTGGCGAAGAGAATCGCGGCCTCGAGTACATGTTCATCATGATGAATCTGGCGCGATTCTCGGTCGGTATCGAAGGCGTCGGCATCGCCGAGCGCTCGTATCAACGCGCGCTGGACTACGCCAGGGACCGGGTGCAGGGCAGGGCGCCCGGGCTCGATAAAACGGTGCCGACGGCGACGATCCTGCAGCATCCCGACGTGCGCCGCATGTTGCTGACCATGAAGGCGCAGACCGAGGCGATGCGCGCGCTGGCGTACGTCACCGGCGCCGCGATCGACAACGCGCGCCGCCATCCCGATGCCGATGCAAGGAGGCGCCATCAGGCATTCGTCGAGCTGATGATTCCGATCGTCAAGGGCTGGGGCACCGAGACCGCGCAGGAGGTGACCTCTCTCGGCGTTCAGGTGCATGGAGGAATGGGCTTCATCGAGGAGACCGGCGCGGCGCAGCACTACCGCGACGCACGCATCACCACGATCTACGAAGGGACGACCGCGATTCAGGCCAACGATTTGATCGGGCGCAAGACTGCGCGCGACGGCGGCGCGGTGGCGCGCGCGGTCATCGGCGAGATTGCCGCCGTGGCGACGGCGATGAGCGGCGACGCTAGCGGCGTGCTGGTGCCGATCGGCAATGAGCTTCAGAGCGCGGCCGTCGCGCTGAACAGCGCGGTCGACTGGGTGGTGCCTGCTTACGGCAGAGCGTCGCGCGCCGCGCACGCGGCTTCCGTACCGTACCTGCGACTGTGGGGTCTGGTCGCGGGGGGCTGGCAACTCGCCCGAGGCGCGCAGGTCGCCGCGCGGCTGCTTGCGGAGAACAAGGGTGACGCGACGTTTTATCGCGGCAAGATCGCCACCGCGCGGTTCTACGCCGAGTGCCTGCTGCCGCAGGCAGCCGCGCTGGCGCGCGCCATCACTGTCGGCAGCGAGTCGGTGCTGGCGCTGTCCGACGAGCAGTTCTGACGCCGACATCCGGTGGCTCGCCCACGGACACGCCAAGCGACGCCACCCGACTGACATTTCGGCAAGGATGACCATGAGCACGCCATTCACATTGCTTCGGAATGTGCTGCGAGGCGTGCCGCGCGGGAGTGCGATTGCGACCGCAACCGGCGTCGCATGCTTGATGATCGTCGCCGCAGCAGGCGCAGACTCGCTTGCGGTCGTCGATCCGCTGCCGCCGGGACCTTACGTGGTGGGTTGCAGCAACGTCGAGCAGGACTTCAGCCGCATGTTTCCGGGCGAGACCGCCAAGAATTACTGGGAAGGTTTTCCGGACGGGTCCCGGCAGCGCTATGTGACGCAGCTCTTCGTCGATCCCGTCGACGCACTGACCGTGAATGTCAACGTGCCCGATGATCGCGAGTTGTTCGTCAATCACGCCACGCAGCAGGTGCCGACCGCGCTCCTGGTGTGCTATCCGACGGCGCCCAATAATCCGCGCCCCGATTATCTGCTGCCGACCGGCAACGCCGTGCCGCACATGCAGCGCGGTGCCGAGGCGCCCATCTGGGCCGACTCGAGCGTGCATTGGCCGGTGCTGGTGTTTTCGCACGGCTTAAGCGGCAGCCCCTTGTCCAACGACTATATCGTGGCGCTGACGGTGCTCGCGAGCTACGGCTATGTCGTGGTCGCGCCCTTCCACGGCGACCCGCGCTTTGCCGAGGTGAAGATCGACAATCTGTCCGACGCGCTGTACGCGGCGCTGCATTTCCCGACCTATGTCGAGATGCAGGCGATCCGCCCCTTGTCCACCGCGGCTGCGCTCGACTTTCTGCTCGGCCACCTGCAATACCGGGATCACGTCGACGCGGCCAGGATCGCCGGCTTCGGCGCGAGTTTCGGCGGCGAAACGCTGCTGTTGCAGGCCGGCGCGAAGTTGACCACGACAATAGGTCTGTCATCGAAACAAGTGGTCGCCGACAGGCGTTTGAAAGCGATCGTCGGCTATGTTCCCTATTTCGGTCTGCCCTTCCTGCCGGCATTCGGTCGCGATCAAAAGGGGCTCGATAATCTGACGACGCCGTTCCTGGGCATCGCCGGCTTTTCCGACACTACCGCGCCGATCGACACCACAGTCCAGGGTGTGCTGCGTCTTCATGGATCGCGCGAATTGCTCGGCCTCGAAGGCGTCGGCCACTTTTTTGATTATCCGAGCGCACCCGACATCTTCACCTGGTCACTGACTTTTTTCGCCGCGCACGCTCAGGATGACCGCACCGCACGGGCGCAGATCGCGCGCATGGTCAGCGTGCGCGGCGGCGGCGACGACCGCTTGATCATCGATTACACGGCGCCCGCCGCGCTGGACCCGGGACAGCGCGACACCATCGAGTTTTACAATGCGTCGCTGGGGCACTATTTCATGACTGCGGAGCCGGCGGAGGTTGCGATGCTGGACGCCGGCATCATCGTGCCCGGCTGGGTGCGAACCGGCTTCGATTTCAAGTCGTGGACGGTCGAGTCCGGCATCGGTGTGCACGCTTGCCGCTTTTTCGGGACGCCTGGCAGCGGACCGAATACCCACGTCTTTACCATCAACGTCGCCGAGTGCAACAAGCTACGCGCCGATCCGCGGTGGACGTTCGAGGGGCTCGCGTTCGACGAACAAGCGCCGATCGGCGAGGATTGTCCGGTGGGTCGAATTCCCGTCACTCGCCTGTACAATAACGGCATCGGAGGCGAAGCCAATCACCGCTTTCTGACCAGCCACAGCGAAATCCACGCGACGGTCGCCGCGGGCTGGCTGGTCGAAGGCGTTGTGTTCTGCACGGCGCCGTAGCGCTCTTTCGTCGCGAGGCATGGGAGCTGGCAGAAGCGCGGAATGAGTTGCGGACGATTGCGCCTCGGCATCGATCTGGGCGGCACCAAGATCGAGATCATCGCGCTCGCGCGCGGCGGACGCGAGTTGCTGCGGCGCCGGGTCGCCACGCCGCATGACGATTATCGCGCTATCTTGCAAGGCGTTGCCGCCCTCGTTCAGGAGGCGGAACAGGAGCTCGGCGAGCGCGGCAGCGTGGGCATCGGTACGCCGGGCTCGATCTCACGCGCGACCGGCTTGCTTCGGGGCTCGAACTCCATTTGTCTCAATGCGAAACCGATCAAATCCGATCTTGAAGCCTTGCTCGGCCGCGAGGTGAGAGTCAGCAACGACGCCAACTGCTTTGCGCTTTCAGAAGCACACGACGGCGCAGGCAGGGATGCGGACACGGTGTTCGGTGCGATTCTCGGCACCGGGGTCGGCGGCGGCATCGTGGTGCGCGGGAAAGTGCTCGTGGGCCCGAACGCCATCGCCGGCGAATGGGGCCACAATCCGCTGCCATGGCCCACCGATGACGAGCGGCCGGGCGCCCATTGTTTTTGCGGTCACAGTGGCTGTATCGAAACGTTTCTCTCCGGCCCAGGGCTTGAGCGCGACCATTTTTCGGCGACGGGGGAGCGGCTGACCTCCGTCGACATCGAGGCCAGGGCCGAGCGTGGCGACGTCGGCTGCGAGCAGGCCATCCGGCGCTATGAACAGCGGCTCGCCCGCGCTCTGGCGCAGGTGATCAACATCCTCGACCCGGACACGATCGTGCTCGGTGGCGGAATGTCGAACATGCAGCGGCTCTACGCGGCGGTGCCGGCGCTGTGGGCGGATTGGGTCTTTGCAGATCGTGTCGACACCTCGCTGGTCCGTAACGCGCACGGCGATTCGAGCGGGGTGCGCGGCGCCGCGTGGTTGTGGCCCGACGACGGGTGAGGCACGCGTCACACCGTCCGCATCGAACATCCGCGTCGTATAATCACGCCCGCAGCGAACATCGTTTCGCGCCGGCTACAAGCCCTCCGAGGTGAATCCATGGAAAAAGTCTACGCTGACGCGAAGTCCGCACTGGCCGATCTTCTGCACGACGACATGACGATCGCCGCCGGAGGCTTCGGTCTTTGCGGCATCCCGGAGAATCTTATCGGTGCCGTGGTCGCCAGCGGCGCCAAGGGCCTGACCATCGTCGGCAACAACGCCGGAGTGGACGATTTCGGGATGGGGTTGCTGCTCAAGACCCGGCAAGTGAAAAAGGTCATCGCTTCGTACGTGGGCGAGAACAAGGAGTTCGAGCGCCAGGTGCTGGCGGGAGAGCTCGAGCTGTCGCTGACGCCGCAGGGAACGCTGGCCGAAAAGCTGCGCGCGGGGGGCGCCGGTATCCCGGGCTTTTACACGCGGACCGCATTCGGCACCAAGCTCGCGGACGAAAAAGAGACGCGGATATTCGATGGCAAGGCGTACGTGCTGGAGGAGGCGATCCGGGCCGATGTTTCGATCGTGAAGGCGTGGAAGGGCGACAAGGCGGGCAACCTCGTCTATCGCATGACGTCGCGCAACTTCAACCCGATGATCGCGACTTGCGGCAAGGTCACCGTCGCGGAGGTGGAGGAGTTGGTCGACGTCGGAGCGCTCGAGCCCGACCAGGTGCATACGCCGGGCATCTACGTCGACCGCATCATCCAGGGAGCGAACTACGAAAAGCGCATCGAATTCCGCACCGTTTCCGGCGCCGCGGCGTCGAAGAAGGACTCGCCCACGCGCGACCTGATGGCCAGGCGTGCGGCGCGGGAGCTGCGCGACGGCTACTACGTCAACCTGGGCATCGGCATTCCAACGCTGGTCGCCAACTTCATCCCGCGCGACATCACCGTCACGCTGCAGTCCGAGAACGGGCTGCTCGGCATCGGCCCGTTCCCGGCCGAGAACCGGGTCGATCCGGACCTCATCAACGCCGGCAAGCAAACCATTACCACGCTTCCCGGATCGAGTTTTTTCTCCAGCGCGGACTCGTTCGCCATGATTCGCGGCGGTCACATCGACCTGTCGATACTGGGCGCGCTCGAAGTCGCTGAGAATGGCGATCTTGCGAACTGGATGGTGCCCGGAAAAATGGTCAAGGGACCCGGCGGCGCGATGGACCTGGTCTCGGGCGTGCGGCGGGTGATCGTGTTGATGGAGCATACCGCTCGCGACGGGGCGCCCAAGATTCTCAAGAGCTGCAGCCTGCCGATCACCGGCAAGGCGGTGGTCAATATGATCATCACCGACCTTTGCGTCTTCGAGGTCGGGCCCGCCGGCCTGGTGTTGACCGAGCTGCATCCGGGCGTGACCGTCGACGACGTGCGCGCCAAGACCGGATGCGATTTCAGCGTCGCGTTGTAGGCGCCGAACTCATTTGCGTTGGATCGGCTTAACGCTGCTACATATTCGGGTAGTTGGGTCCGCCGCCGCCCTCCGGCGTTACCCAGTGAATATTCTGCCGCGGATCCTTGATGTCGCAGGTCTTGCAGTGCACGCAATTCTGCGCGTTGATCTGCAGCCGCTTTCCCGCGCCCGCTGCTGCTGCATCGGCGACAAATTCGTACACGCCCGCGGGGCAGTAGCGCTGTTCCGGCCCATCATACAAGGCCAGATTTACGTTGACGGGAATCGTGGAATCGCGAAGCTGCAAATGCGACGGTTGATTCTCTTCGTGGTTGGTATTGGAGACGAAGACCGATGAGAGCTTATCGAAGGTCAGCACGCCGTCGTATTTCGGATAGTCGATATTCGGCATCTCGGCCGCGGCCCTGAGCGATTCGTGGTCCGGCTTGCCGTGGCGAAGCGTCCACGGCACCAGCGCGCCGAGCCCAAGGTCGTTCAACCACATGTGCATGCCTCCGTGAACGCTGCCTCCCCAGAGCCCCCATTTGAGCCCCGGCTTGACGTTGCGAACCTTGTACAGGTCGTCATAGACCCAGGACTGCCTAAACATTGCCGGGTACGCGGTCAAGGCATCGTGTTGCCGGTCCTCGCGCAAGGCCGCGAACGCTGCCTCCGCGGCCAGCATGCCGGTCTTCATCGCGTTGTGCGATCCCTTGATTCGCGGCAGATTCACAAAGCCCGCCGCGCAGCCGATCAGCGCACCTCCAGGAAACACGAGCTGCGGCACCGACTGCAGGCCGCCTTCGTTGATTGCCCGCGCGCCGTAAGACAGGCGCTTTGCACCCTCGAACGTGCCGCGTATGGCCGGGTGGGTCTTGAAGCGCTGGAATTCGTCGTACGGCGAAAGGTGCGGATTCTCGTAGTTGAGGTGGACGACGAACCCCACCGCGACCCACTGGTCCTCGAAGTGATACAAAAACGATCCACCGCCGGTGGCGGTGTCCAGCGGCCAACCCTGGCTGTGAAGCACCAGGCCTGGCCGATGCTTTTCCGGCGCGATCTGCCACAGTTCCTTGAGGCCGATGCCATACTTCTGTGGATCGATGCCGTCGCGCAGGTTGAATCTCGACATCAGCTCCTGCGACAGCGAGCCGCGGCAGCCTTCGGCAAAGAGCGTATATTTCCCGCGCAACTCCATGCCCGGCTGATATTCGGGTTTGCGCGAGCCGTCTTTGCCGATGCCCATGTCGCCGGTGGCGACGCCCAGCACCGCGCCGCCTTGCTCCCGCGTGTCGTAGAGGATCTCGGCCGCGGCGAAGCCGGCGTAGACCTCGACCCCGAGCGACTCTGCCTGCTGCGCCAGCCAGCGACAAAGCTGT
>DAIQRF010000046.1:0-10249 GCA_036786505.1 Casimicrobiaceae bacterium
GCAAGATTCGGAATGCCGAACGAGAAGTCGCATTCGAGCATCTCCTCGTAGGTCTTGCGCTGCGCGTCGCTCATGATGTCGTACACCATGGCGTGCACGTCCTCGTGCTCCATCGGCGGCAGATTGATGCGCCGGATGTCGCCATGCACCCGGATCATCGGCGGCAGCCCCGCCGACAGGTGCAGGTCGGAGGCCTTGTTCTTGACCGCGAAAGCGAGCAGTTCGGCAATGTCCATTTATAATCCCAGGAGCCAACGTCGGGCCGCTTAAGCTGCTGGCGGGGAAACGAGGCCGGCCGGCACGCCGGTAGGCCCCACCTCCCCGCCAGCGACTTGTGGCCAACAACTCCCCTAACCCTATGCCGGCGTCATTCGATTATGAGCCCAGACGAGAAGGCGTGGCAAGACATTCGCTTGCGCATCGTCGCGGCCGCCGAGGCTGCCCACCGCGACCCGGGCTCGATCCGAGTTCTCGCCGTGAGCAAGAGCTTTCCTGCCCAGTCGATTCGAACCGCGTACGCGATGGGGCAACGCGCGTTTGGAGAGAATTACGTGCGGGAGGCGCAAGCCAAGATCGCCGCGCTGTCCGGGCTTCCGGGAATCGAATGGCATCTGATCGGGCCTCTGCAGAGCAACAAGGCGCGGGCCGCAGCGCGGAGCTTCGAGTGGGTCGAGACGATCGATCGGCAGCAGATCGCGCAGCGTCTCTCGACGGCGCGCGATGCTCACCTGGCTCCGCTCAACGTATGCATTCAGGTCAACATCAGCGGCGAGACCACCAAGCACGGAGTTATTCCATCGCTGGCGCTGGCGCTGGCGCGCGACGTCGTGCGCCTGCCGGGACTTGCGCTGCGTGGATTCATGGGTATCGCGCAGGCTGGCGGCGACAGCGGCCCGGTGCGAGCGCAGTTTCACGTCTTGCGCGAGCTGTACGACGCCGGACGCCGCGAAGGGCTTGCGCTCGACACGCTGTCGATGGGAATGTCTTCGGATTTCGAATTCGCCATCGCCGAAGGCGCGACGCAGTTGCGTATCGGCAGCGCGCTGTTCGGGCCGCGTATCGCGGACTCGCGCTGACCGTGCGATGCGTCAGCGCTGAGATCAACCGGGGCCCATCGAGAGTGAAACCTTGAACATTACTTTCATCGGCGGCGGCAACATGGCGCGGGCACTGATCGGCGGCCTGGTGGCGCGCGGCGTTGCGTCGAACGCCTTTGCCGTGGTCGACCCGAGCGCCGAGGCGCGCTCGACGATCGCCGCTCGCTTCGGCGTCGCCACCTTCGCGGCCATCGAGCCGCCGGCGGTGGCACACGCCGAGATCGTCGTTCTGGCGGTCAAACCTCAAAACGTGCGCGTCGCATCGCGCGAGCTGGCGACGCTGCTCAAGCGTCAGCTCGTGATCACCATCGCCGCGGGTATCCGGCTGGCGGACCTGTCGCGCTGGCTTCTGGGCTATCGGCGGCTGGTGCGCGCGATGCCGAATACGCCGGCCATGATCGGCGCCGGGATCACCGGGCTGTTCGCGCTTTCCGGGGTCGAGGCCGACGGGCGCGCGCGTGCCTCGTCGGTGCTGGAAGCCGTCGGCAGCACGCTGTGGTGCGAGCGCGAAAGCGACCTGGACGCGGTAACGGCGATCTCCGGCAGCGGTCCCGCCTACGTTTTCTACTTTCTGGAGGCGCTGGAAGACGCGGCTCGCGGGCTCGGCTTTGGCGACGCCGAAGCAAGACGTCTTGCGCTGGCGACCTTTTCGGGCGCGATCCGGCTCGCCGAACAAAGCGATTCCGAGCCATCCCTGCTGCGCGCACAAGTGACGTCCAAGGGCGGCACGACCGAGCGCGGCATCGCCGCGCTCGAGAAGGCTGGAGTCAAGGGCGCAGTCGCCGCGGCGGCGGGTGCGGCGCTTGCACGCGCCGGCGAGCTCGGCGACCTCTTCGGCAGCGAGCGTTGAGCGCCAACTCATGCTGAACCAGGCGCTGCGCTTTCTGATCGATACCGCGTTTGGCTTCGTCGTCTACGCCGCGCTGTTGCGCTTCATCATGCAATGGTTGCGAGCGCCGTTTCGCAACCCCATCGGGCAGGCGGTCGCGGCGCTCACCGACTGGGCGGTCAAACCGCTGCGCAAATTGCTGCCCGGTTTTGGCGGCTACGACTGGGCATCGCTCTTCGTCGCCTGGTTGGGACAAGTGCTCTGGCTCGTCGCGCTTGCGTCGCTCGGCGGCGCGGAATTTTCTGCCACGCTCGCCGGCTACCTGCTGGCGCTGGCGGTCATCGAACTGCTCAAGGCGTCATTGTGGATTCTGATCGGCGCGGTATTCATTCAGGCGATCCTGTCCTGGGTCGCGCCCGACGGCCCGCTTGCCGGCGTACTCAACGCGCTGACATTTCGCGTTCTTGCCCCGATTCGGCGGTTCATCCCGCCGTTGGGCGGATCGCTCGATCTCTCGCCGCTGATCGTGATCGTGCTGGCCCAGCTCGCGCTCATCCTGCCGGTGGCGTGGCTGGAACAGAGCCTCGCGCGGTTGCTCCAGTGACCACGCCGGCGTGGCGGCGCGGCGCCGAGGACGGCTCGCTTACGCTGCAAATCCAGGCGCAGCCAGGCGCAAGATGCACCGCCGTGGTCGGTGTCTATGGCGACGGCAGCCAGGCGCGCTTGAAGATTGCGCTGGCGGCACCGCCCGTCGACGGCAAGGCCAACGCCGTATTACGTGCCTTCCTGGCTGATGCGTTCGGCGTGGCACAGCGCAACGTCACGCTCCTTCGCGGCGAGTCAGGACGCAGGAAGCTGGTGCGTATCGAGGCGCCGACGCGGCGGCCCGACAGCGATTGGGGTTAGCCGGACTCGCTAGGGCGTCCGGGCGAGGGCGTTCGCGAGCCGGACAAAGTCGGTAACGGGGAGCGTTTCGCCGCGCGCGCCGGGGGCGATGCCCTCGCGCTCGAGCTCATCCTCGGTCGCGAGCAGTTTGAGCGCGTTCTTCAGCGTCTTGCGACGCTGCCCGAATGCGGCGGCGACGACGCGCGCGAAAAGCGCTTCGTCATCGATTTTCGGCCGCGTGCGCGCAAGCGGCGTCAAGCGCGCAATCGCGGAATCGACGAGAGGCGCCGGCCGAAACGCGCCCGGCGGCACGATGAACAGGCGCTCGATGCGAAAGCGGGTCTGCAGCATCACCGACAGCCTGCCATAGTCCGGCGTCGCCGGCGCGGCCGCCATGCGCTGCACGACTTCTCTCTGCAACATCACGGTCATGTCGCGAAGGTTTGCTTCGTATTGC
Organism: Casimicrobiaceae bacterium; assembly: GCA_036786505.1. Classification (GTDB taxonomy): domain Bacteria; phylum Pseudomonadota; class Gammaproteobacteria; order Burkholderiales; family Casimicrobiaceae; genus PALSA-1003. Next base: position 3,269 of record DAIQRF010000046.1, read on the forward strand.
GCGAGGTGGAACAGCATCGGCGACGAAATGTTGTACGGCAGGTTGCCGATGACGCGCAACTCCTCCCCAAGCGTCGCGAAGTCGAAGCTGAGCGCGTCGACGTTGTGCATCCGCAGCCGATCGGAGGGGAACTCGGCGCTGCATCGGGCAGCGAGATCGCGATCGATCTCGATGACGGTAAGCCGCTTGACCCGATCGAGCAGTGGCCGGGTCAGCGCACCGAGCCCGGGACCGATTTCCACCACGTTGTCGTCGGGCGCGGGATCGACCGCGGCGATGATGCGGTCGATGTAATGGCGATCGACGAGAAAGTTCTGGCCAAAGCGCTTGCGCGGCGGGTGGCGGGCAGGGGTCACAGGCGGGTCACGGGCGGATCAGCGGCGCGATTTACTGAGCTCGATGGCCAGCTCCACGGCCGCGAACAACGATCCCGGATCGGCACTGCGCGCGCCGGCGCTGTCGGCGGCAAGGTCGAGCGCGGTGCCATGATCGACCGATGTGCGCACGATCGGAAGTCCGAGCGTGACGTTGACGCCGTGGCCAAAGCTCGCGTGCTTCAGCACCGGAAGCCCTTGGTCGTGGTACATCGCGATCACGCAATCGAATTCGCTCGCTTTGGCCGGAACGAAGACCGTATCCGCAGGAAGCGGGCCGGCCACGTCGATGCCTTGCTCGCGAAGCGCCGTCAGCGCCGGCGCGATGATCTCGATTTCCTCGCGGCCGAGATATCCGCCCTCGCCGGCATGAGGATTGAGACCGCACACCGCGATGCGCGGCTTGGCAATATGAAACTTGGCGGAGAGCTCGTCGGCGACGATGCGCACCGTTCGTGTCAGCAATGCTTCGGTGATCGCCGCCGGCACCGCGGCCAGCGGCAGGTGGGTGGTCGCCAATGCTACGCGCAGCGGGCCGCTCGCCGTGGCCCCGACCAGCATCATGACTACCGTGGCGCCGGTGCGCTCGGCCAGGAACTCGGTGTGGCCGCTGAACGCCATGCCGGCGTCGTTGATCACGCTCTTTTGCACCGGCGCGGTGACCATGGCGGAGAATTCGCCGACGAGGCATCCCGCCAACGCCGCGTCCAGCGTCGCGAGCACCGCTTTCGCATTGGCCGGGTCGAGGCGTCCGGGAACGGCGGCTGCGGCGAGCGGAAAATGCGCCACCTCGAAACTTCCCGGCGCGGCCTCGCGCCCGCGGATATAGGGGACGACGCGCACTCCCGCACCCAGGCGGCGGGCGCGATCGCGCAACAGCTCGATGTCGCCGATACCGATCAGGCGCGCGGCCCACCGGCGCTCGGCAAGCCGTACACAGAGGTCGGGGCCGATGCCTGCGGGTTCGCCGAGGGTGACGGCGATGGGCGCGTTCGCGTTCATCGCGGAATGGTCAGGTCAGCGGCTCGACGTCGATACCCGCTCCGTCGCCGAAGATCTCCACCTTGATCTCCGGCGCCGCGGACACCCGCGCGCGTCCCCCTCCAATCTGGAGCGCAATCTTTGCCTGCGCGAAACCGTCGAGCGCCTGCGACGGTGCGCCGAACAGCCACAGCGCGTCGAGCGGCTTGGCCGTATCGATCTCGCCGGTGTGCTGCACCACCGGCCCGAGCGGGAGTGCGTAGCCCTCGCGTCCGAACACCGGAAAACGGTCCAGCGTCGCGCGATAGCGGATCACCTGTCGACCGGCAACACGCTGCCGGCTCGACAAGTCGTACCATGCGCCGGGAGGCAGCGCGACCTCGACCTCGCCGCCGGCGGCGACGATCGGCGCCACCAGCAGCGCGTCACCGCACATGAACTGCGTCTCGTAGCTTCGCGTCAGCGCGTTTGCCGGGAAGGCCAGCGGCATGGCCCGCATCACCGGCAATCCGGTCGCGACGGCCTGCGCGATCACACTGCGCAAATACGGAAGCAAACGGTAACGGAATTCAATCCACTGGCGCGCGATCGCTTCGTTCTCCTCGCCGAATGCCCACGGCTCGCGAGCGCCGATGCCGTGCACCCGCATGTGCGAGCTGAACACGCTCATCTGCAGCCAGCGCAGGTACAGCTCCGGCGACGGCTGAACCGAACCGTAGAAGCCGCCGATGTCGCTGGCGTGATAGGGCACGCCGCTCATGCCCCATGACAGTCCGCCCCGAATGCTCGCCGCCAGGCCTTCCCAGTCGCTCTGCGGGTCGCCGCCCCATTGGATCGGGTATCGCTGGCTGCCGGTCCAGCCGGCGCGCGCCCAGACCATGGGCGGCGTGTCCTGGCTGCCGAATTTTTTGGTCGCCTCGTACACGCAGCGGTTGTACAGCAGCGGATAGACGTTGTGCAGGCGCGTGCCGCGGTCGCCGTTGAACGCGACCGCGCCGTCAGGGACGTGCTCGCCGAAGTCGCTCTTGATGACGTCGACGCCGGCTTCGAACAGCGACCGGTGGGCGTCGCGCCACCACGCATAGGCAGCGGGGTTGGTGAAATCGACGAGACCGCTTTCCGGCAGCGAGGTGAGCACGTCGCCGAAAGGCGAGGTATCCGGCGAAGTATCCCAGCCGAAGACATACGGATCTCCGTCGGCGGTCTTCAGCAGGTAGTGCTTGTCCGCAAGCTCCTGAAACAGGGGCGAGTGAATGGACACGTACGGATATTCCCACACGCACACCTTGAGCGAGTTCGCCTTGATCCTGGCCAGCACTGACGGCGGATCGCGAAAGCGCTGCGGGTCCCAACGAAAGTCGAAACGCGTCTGGACGTCCCATGCAGCGCGGCCGTCGAAGGTCAGCACGTCGCAGGGAATGCGGCGGGCGCGAAGCTTGGCGGCGACGGCGACGGCTTCCTCGGGCGTGCGATAGTAGGCTTTGGAGACCCAAAGCCCTAGTCCCCACAGCGGGACCTCCGGCGCGCGACCGGTGAGGTGCGTGTAATGTTCGAGCACCTGCGCCGGATCGCGGCCGCAAATCAGGAACAGGTCGAGCGCTTCGTCGTCGACCACGGCGCAATAGGAACGGTGCGACCAGTCGGGATAGCCGACGCCGTGCGTGACCCGCCCGGGGGTGTTGACGAAGATGCCCCACGCGGCCTTGCCGGTGCCGGGACTCCAGCAGAACGGCGCATTCTTGTACGAGAGCCCGGTGTTGACGCCAAGCGCGTCTTCCACCTGCGACTCGATCAATTGGCCGCGCTTGTTGAGCGGTCCGAACTTCTCGCCCAACCCGTACACCGGCTCGCCGGAGCCAAGTGCGAAGGCGGCGAGCCATTGCTGGCCGGTGCGCGCGCGGCCAATCACCGGCAGGCGCGTGAAACCGCGGAAGTGTTCATCGGTGATCGAAGCGAGGACCTGCTGCTCGTCATAAAACAGCCGGATCGACAGCGGCTCGCCTCCAATCTCCAGGCGCGCGTTGCCGGAAACGAACGTCCAAACGCCGGATGCGGGCTGCGCCACGTCGCAGCGCTGGGCGCGGCCGAGGACCAGGCCGTAGTCCGGACGGGTATTGGGGCCGACCCGGAGGCGGAAGATGCCGGGCCCGAAACACGCGACTTCGAGGATGTCGCCGGTGTTGGTGGCGAAAGCGGCGCCGGACGCGGTCGCGCCGAGACTATTGGGCGCGTCGAGCCGAATGAAGGCGGTGCTATCGAGTTGCATCGTGATCCCGCTTCGTCGATCTGCGCGCTTCAGCCCGCGAACTTCGGCTCGGGCAGGCCCGCGACGTCGACCCTCATGGCGAAAATCCCACCCGACTCGGGAAGCCGCGCGAGCTCATCGGCCTCGCGCATCTGACGCGCGGTCGTCACATAGAGCGTGCGCAGGTCGTCGCCGCCAAACGCGCACATCGTCGGACACATGGCAGGCACGGCATATTCGGCCAGCAGCCGCCCCTGCGGCGAGAGCCGAACCACCTTGGCGCCGCGATAGAAGGCGCACCAGTAGCAACCCTCGCTGTCCACCGCCGCGCCATCGGGCCGATCGGTCTCGCCGTCGAATTGGGCGAACACGCGGCCGTTGGCAGGTGTGCCGCACGCACTGTCGAAGTCGTACGCGCTGACCGTGCGTACCGGCGTGTCGGCGTGATACATGGTGCGGCCGTCTGGGCTCCAGGCGAGTCCGTTTGAGATCGTCATGTCGTCGAGCACGGGGACGAGATCGAGTTCTGGTGACAGACGATAAAGCTGCGCGCTGTTGGCATCCCGCTTTTCGTTCATGCTTCCCACCCAGAACCGTCCTTGCGCATCGGCGCGGCCGTCATTGAAACGGTGATGCGCGGGGTCGTACGGCGCGGCGGCGATCTTGCGCTCGAGACCGCCTTGGCGATCGACAAACCAGATGCCGTCACGCAGCGCGGCGACGAATCCGCCGCCGGCGCGCAAAGCGAAAGATCCGATAGCTTGCGGCATCGGCCATGCATTGTTGGTGGCGCGCGCCGGATCGAAGCGGTTGAGCGAAGGCGCGTTGATGTCGACCCAATACAGCGCCTGCTCGTCGACCGACCACACCGGACACTCGCCCAGGCTGGCCTTGACGTCGAGCACGCATGCAAAGCGGGATTTCATCAGCGGGATCAGCCGTTCCGCGACACCGGGATGCTCATCGTACAAGAAAAGCATACGCCCGGTGCGGGCACGCGGGCGCCCGTATCGCGATCTTCGCTGGCGCGGTCGAACGCGTCGGTCATGTACGTCACGGGTTCGAGCGCGAAAAACGAGTTGCCTTCCGACTTGTCTGAGGGAAACAGTAGCGGGCGCTTGCACTCGAGTCATGTCTGTGCCGCGGGAGGCGTCAAGGGCTGATCGCGGGTTTATAATTGCAATATTCGGGAAGGTTTCGAGCCTTCCCTTTCTTTTCGGCCGTTTTTTCCTGATGCGCCCGCACTTTTCCCGCCCGGCGTTCTTCGACGGCGTCCGTGACATGACGCCGGTGCTGATCGGCATCGTCCCGTTCGGCATGGTGTGCGGTATCGCCGCGGTCGCCGCCGGCGCCTCGCCGCTCGCGGCGCTGGCCATGTCGGCGATCATGTTCAGCGGTGCGGCGCAGATCATCGCCTCGCAATTGCTTGCCGCCGGTGCTCCGTTGATGGTGATCGTCCTGTCCTGCCTGGTGGTGGGCCTGCGCTTTCTGGTCTACAGCGCGGCGATGGCGCCTTATCTGCGGCCGCTCGATCACCGCTGGCGCAATGTTCTTTCGTTCGTCCTTACCGATCAGGCGTTCGCGGGGACCCTCCAGCGCTTCCGCGACTCGGACGATCTGCGCGCCAACGCGTCCTACTTTCTCGGCGGAGGCGTGCTGCTGTGGGTTGTCTGGCAGGTCGCCACGCTCGCCGGCATCCTCGTCGGACGGGTGATTCCGGCGTCGTGGCAGCTCGAGTTTGTGGTGCCCTTGTGCTTCCTCGCGGTACTGGCGCCGCTGTTGCGCAACCGCGTCGCCCTGCTGGTGGTTGTCGTGGCCGGTGCGGCCGCGATCGCACTCGATGACATGCCGATGCGCTTGTCGATGATCTGCGCGGGCCTGATCGGCATCACCGCCGGCGTCATGGCCGACACCATCAGTGGACAGCATGAGTAAGGAGGCGACGATCTGGCTGGCGATTTTTGCCGTGGGCGCGATCAATTATGTGGCCCGGCTTTCGTTCATTGCGCTCTTCGCGCGTCGCGACATGCCGCCGCTGCTCGGCCGCGCGCTGAAGCACGTACCGGCGGCGATGCTGACCGCGATCGTCGTTCCCGCGGTCGTTTTCGTGGCGCCTGGCGTGCTGCGACTCGACCCTGGAAACGCCAAGCTCATCGCGGCGGTGGCGGCGCTTGCCGTCGCCGCGTGGCGGCAGAGCACCACGCTTACCATCGTGGTCGGCATGGCGGTGCTCTGGCTGGCGCAGTACGCGTTGAGATAAGATGGCCGCGTCGCCGAGCATCGTTCGCACGCGGCGCCCCTATTGAGCATTGCGAAAGTGCGTGACGCCCGGATCCTTAATATCGTCATTCCCGCGAAAGCGGGAATCCATTGGCTTTTGACAGACGCCGAATGGGTCCCCGCTGAAGCCTGCCCTCGAATGCCTTAATCGGGGGCGGGGACGACGCGAGTTTTGCGGAATCTGTTACCCATTTCAGTGATCCTCGGTAACTACACGCGAGGAAACAAAGTGGCGCCACACATGCGACGCCCCTACCATTGAGGACCGTCAATGCAATTCGAAGGCACCGATACTTACATCGCCACCCCGGATCTGATGCTCGCCGTCAATGCGGCGGTCACGCTCGAACGGCCGCTGCTGGTGAAAGGCGAGCCGGGGACCGGCAAGACCATGCTGGCCGAGGAGGTGGCGCGGAGCTTGAAGCGGCCGCTGCTGCAGTGGCACATCAAGTCGACGACCAAGGCGCAGCAGGGTCTCTACGAATACGATGCCGTGTCACGGTTGCGCGACTCGCAGCTCGGTGACGCGCACGTCGGCGATATCGCACACTACATCAAGCGCGGGGTGCTCTGGGAGGCGTTCGAATCCGAATCGCCGGCGGTGGTGCTGATCGACGAGGTCGACAAGGCGGACATCGAGTTTCCCAACGATCTGCTGCGCGAGCTCGATCGCATGGAGTTTTACGTCTATGAGACGCAGAAGACCATCCGCGCGCGGCACCGTCCGCTGGTGGTGATCACCAGCAACAACGAAAAAGAGTTGCCGGACGCGTTCCTGCGCCGCTGCTTCTTTCATTACATCCGTTTTCCGGACAAGGAAACGATGACGCGCATCGTCGACGTTCACTTTCCGGGACTGAAAAAGAGCTTGCTCAAGGAAGCGCTCGAAGTCTTCTTCGAGCTGCGCGACGTCCCCGGATTGAAAAAGAAGCCATCGACCTCCGAGCTCCTCGACTGGCTGAAGCTTTTGCTGGCCGAGGACATTCCGCCGGAGGCGCTGAGGAGCTCGGACAAGAAGGTGATCATTCCGCCGCTGCACGGCGCCTTGCTCAAGAACGAGCAGGACGTGCATCTGTTCGAGCGGGTTGCCTTCCTGGCGCG
>DAIQRF010000047.1:0-10135 GCA_036786505.1 Casimicrobiaceae bacterium
ACGCCGGACATTGCCGACGCCGCAGCCGCGTCGATGGCGACGAGCCGCGCATGCGGATGCGGCGAGCGGAGAAAACAGACATACGCCTCGCCCGGCAGCGAAACGTCGTCGGCGAAAATACCGGCTCCGGTCAGCAGGCTTTGATCCTCGACCCGGCGCACCGAATTGCCGCTGCCGAAGCGCGCGTATTGCGATTCGCCGCTCATGCCCGCCCGATCATTGCTTGTCGAGAGTTGGTGGCCGCCACGCCAAGGGCAGGAGTCCCGGCGCGCGCAGCAGGCGCATCATGCGGATCGCCGTTTCGCGCCCGCGATAGTAGCCGGCGATGCGAAGCGTTTGCTCGAAGCCGAGCGCGCGGTAGAACGTATACGCCGCCTTGTTCTGCGCGCGCAATTCGACATGGAGCGTGGCGATGCCCGCCGTCACGGCGGTTTCGACCAGCCATTGCGTCATCCGTCGTCCGATGCCGCGGCGATGATGCTCGGCGCGCACCGCGAGCAACACCAGGTGTGCGCGTTCTTCCCCCAGAGTCATGATGGCAAAGCCGGCCGCGCTGGCGTTTTCGCACGCGACCAGCGACACCGTATCCGCGTTGCCGAGGAGCTGTCCGATGCGCTCGGTGCGGTAGTGCCACCCGAGTCCGGTCTCGATCAGGTCTCGGGACATCGCGGCGAGCGTCGGCGCGTCGCTTCGGCGAGCGAGCCGCAAGGTGGTACCGGCCAGGTTCATGACCCGATTTTGCCACGACTGGGCGGCAATCGCGTTGGCCAGGCGGCAAGAGGCCAGCACATCGCTCCCGAGCGGCCGGCCTTGCGAGCAAAGCTGCGAAGAGGCATGATTTCCATTGGCTCCGTGCGACGATGTTCTGCGAGCGACTTTGTGCGCCTGGAATCCATCGCAAAAATCATGTCTGACCATGTTCTCAGCCGTCGCCAAGCGCTGGCGCTGATCGGCGCATCGGGTGCGGCGTTGTTGACGGGTGCGCGCCCGGCGCGCGCGGCCGCCCCGGTCGCGCCGCCGTCATGCGTCGCGCGCCCGCAGCAGACGGAAGGCCCGTTTTTCGTGGAAGAGGAGCTGAATCGTTCGGACATCCGCTCCGATCCGCGCACCGGCGTGGTCAAGCCGGGCGTTCCGCTGCGACTAGCATTCAAGGTCTCGCGCATGAGTGGCGCGAGCTGCGCCCCGCTTGCCGGCGCTCGGGTCGACATCTGGCACTGCGACGCTGCGGGCCGCTATTCCGATGCGCGCAATCGCGGCTCACCCAGCGCGGGCGAAAAATTCCTGCGCGGCTACCAGCGGACCGACGCGGCCGGAACGGCGCGATTCCTGACCATCTATCCGGGATCGTACGGCGGCCGCGCGGTGCATGTGCATTTCAAGATCCGCACCGCGGCGCCATCAGCGGCCGCATACGAGTTCACGTCGCAACTGTACTTCGACGACGCGCTGACCGATCGCGTTTACGCGCTCGCGCCGTACGCGGCGGGACGGCGACGCTCGATGCGCAATGCCGACGATTTCCTGTTTCGTGATGGCGGCAGCCAGTTGCTGCTCAATCCGGTGCAAGACGCGCAGGGCTATGCCGCGACGTTCGAAATCGGATTGCAAACGGCTTAGAGCGACCATGTCGCCCCGCATCGCGCAACTGCTTTTCTCGATCGGCCTCGTGGGCTTCGCCCCTGCGTTCGCCCACGACGCTCCCCCCGCGGCGGGTGCGTCCCCGGAGGCGCTGGATAGCGGTTTGAGCCGGCTGCACCATCCCGTGTCCACGCGCAACCGCCAGGCGCAGGCGTACTTCGACCAGGGCATGAGGCTCGTCTTCGCATTCAATCACGACGCCGCGATCAAGTCCTTCCAGCGCGCGCTGGAGATCGATCCCGATCTCGCGATGGCGCACTGGGGCATTGCGCTGGCGCTCGGTCCCAACATCAACCTGCCGATGGACTCCGCCGCGCACAAGGCCGCTTACGCCGAGCTTCAGAAGGCGATTGGCCTGAAGGCAAAGGCTTCGCCGGTCGAGCGCGAGTACATCGATGCGTTGTCCAGGCGCTACAGCGCGAACGCGGACACCGACCTGGCTCCATTGCAGGTCGCCTACAAGGACGCGATGAAGGAGCTGCTGCGCCGCCATCCGCAGGACACCGACGCCGCGGTGCTCTACGCCGAAAGCCTGATGGATTTGCATCCGTGGAAGCTGTGGGCGCCGGACGGGACGCCTACCGAAGGGACGCTGGAGCTGGTCAAGGTGCTGGAGCACGCACAAGCGCAGCAGCCGAATCATATCGGCGCCCTCCACTATTACGTGCACGCGATCGAAGCGTCGCCTCACCCGGAAAAAGCGCTCGCGGCGGCGAAGCGGCTGGAAGGCCTCGCACCGTCGGCGGGACACCTGGTGCACATGCCGGCGCACATCTATATCCGCACCGGCAATTACATCGATGCCATCCGGGTCAACGAGGCCGCCGCGCGCGCCGACGAGCGGCTGGCCGCGTCCGGCGCAAAGTCGTTTTATCTCGTCGCGTATTACGGCCATAACCTGCACTTCCTCGCGGTCTGCAATGCCATCGCCGGCAACTCCGCGCGGGCGATCGCCGCGGCGAACAAGCTCTACGCGCACGCGTCGCCGATGATCACGGAAATACCGCCGCTGGATGGTTTCTTGTATACGCCGGCGCTGGTGCTGGCGAAGTTCGAGCGCTGGGATGATATCCTGGCGCTGCGCGAGCCCCCATTCGAGGCGCCGATCAGCGGCACCGTGTGGCTTTTCGCGCGCACGCTGGCGTTGGCCGGCAAAGGGCGCCTCGTCGACGCAACCGCCGAGCGCGAAAAATTCATCGAGGCGGCGAACAGCCTGCCGAAGACGCTCGAGTTGGGCAACAACAACGCAGGCGACCTCGTGGCGATCGCGCGTCCGTACCTGGATGGCCGCATTGCGCTGATGCGAGGCAACTTCGCGGAGGCGATCAGATACTTGCGCGAGGCCGTTGGCGCCGAGGATGCTCTCGCCTACGACGAGCCTCCGGCGTGGTATCTGCCCTCGCGGGAGGCGCTCGGCGCGGCACTGGCCCGCTCCGGCGACTCTGCCGGCGCCGAAAAGACGTTTCGCGACGATCTTGCGCACAATCCCGAGAGCGGCCGCTCGCTCTTTGGCTTGCATGCTGCACTCCTGGCCGAAGGCCGCGGCGACGAGGCGGCAAAGGTGCAGGCGCGTTTCGAGCGAGCGTGGCGCGCGGCCGACGTGAAGCTCGATGCCGCGGCCTTGTAATACGGCGCGAAAGCAGCCGGACGAAATCGGCCCACGAAAACCTGGCATTTTGCAGCGGTGGAATGGCGGCTGAACGCATTCGGCCCCTCGGAAATCCGGCTGTGTCGTGTCGTGCTGCGCCGCCAGAATGAATTTCAACCGACCAGACGCACTCGAACTTCCGCCTGCTCGTGCGGCCTAATCCTATTGTGCGCGAATCAACGTTTTCCCACCGCTGCTTTCTCGCCACGCTGGCGCTGCGGCGGCGCAGGCTTGACCCGAATTCGTCACCGCGCAAGCCAGCCGAGTAACGCGGCATGGCGGCCGCGCATTGACCCGCAGTGACCGTTAAGCGCCGTGAACTATCAAGCCGATTTCTGACCCGGCACACCAGGAGCCAACGATGGCGACCCTACCGACCGAACGCGCCGAACCCCGGATCGACCCGGACCTCGATCCTGGAACGGGTGCGCCATTGCCATCCGAGAAGCGCAGCGATTTCATCCGGACGCCTGCGCCGCGTAAGAGCCTGATTGTCTGGCTGGTGCTGCTGATGGTGTTGGCCGCAGGCGCGGTGTTTTTCTACCTGTGGCGGCAAAACGCGTCACAGCCACCGGCGCTGGCGACGCCGCCGCCGACCCAGCCGCAGCCGGCCGCCGAAGCCGCGCCGGCGATTCGCCATCCGATCGAGGATGCGCCAAGCGCCGCGGCGCCCAACGTGGAGACCAAGCCGCTTCCAGCGTTGATGGTGAGCGATACCACCATGCAAAACACGCTCGCCGATCTGTTCGGCCCCGCATCGCTGGGCAAAGTGTTCTACGAAGATGCGATCATTCACCGCTTCGTCACCACCGTCGACAATCTGCCGCGCAAGACCGTCCCGTCGCGCAACTTGCCGGTCAAGCCGATCGCCGGTCCGCTGGTCACGTCGGCGAAGGACGATCATGTCTCGATCAGCGCCGACAACGCTTCACGCTACACGCCTTACGTGCAGATGGCGGAGGCGATCGACGCGAAGAACCTTGTTTCAGCCTACGTGCGCTTCTACCCGCTGATGCAGCAGGATTATCGCGAGCTTGGCTATCCCAAGGGATATTTCAACGACCGGCTGATCGAGGCCATCGACGATTTGCTAGCCACCCCGGAATTGAAGGATCCGCCCCAGGTGCTCCAGCCCAAGATCCTGTACCAATACGCAGACCCCGAGCTCGAAGCGCGGTCCGCCGGGCAGAAGATCATGATGCGCATGGGCGGCGAGAATGCCGCGAAGCTTAAAGCCAAGCTGCGGGAGATTCGGCGCGAGTTGACGGGGCCGAACGGCAGCAATCAGCCACCGCGCTAGGCGGGTTTGCGCGAGAACGCGTCTTCGCCCTTGGACCGGCTCTTTCCCGTTTCCTCGGCCTTTTTCATTTCGTCTGCTTCGGCCTGCGACTTAGGCTCGGCGTCGCGCGCCGCCTGGTCTACACGGCCGGACTTCACGAACGCGGCTTCGTCGTCGTCGAATTTCTTGGCGGACTCGTAGTCGCCTTCACCTTGAATTTTGCTCATGTCGGACTCCTTCGTAGACTGCCCATCCTGCGAGCAAAGCGGGCCGGTTTCCCGGCCCGTCTATTCCTGCGCCAGCCCCATCGGGATCAGGCTCGAGGAAGCAATTCCGTTTCTCGTTTTCTTAGCCTTTGCCTCTCCGGTAAGAGATGTAGGGACGAGGCCGCCAGTCAACTCTAAGCTATATCGGTAGTTGAAGTTGCTGCTTTGTCTTCCCTACATGGCGCCCATGTTGCTCCGGCGTCGCACGGAGTGAAATCGGCGTTTGTCTGAATCTGCTGTAGGACGAAAAGGAAACGTTCCCAGCACGCGAATACGCTAACGCTCAGCGTGGGTCCATGGAACGGTTTTAGAAGTTTCCGTGAACGAAAAGTGCCCTCATCAGGTGCCGCGTATACCCGGCGGCGCGCGAAAATTAACCACGAATGCCGATTTTCGAGCTGCAGAAAATCCGGTATTGTTCGGGCGGGCAAACAACCCCGCCAACCCTGTTGCGGTGAGTTTCACCGCCTGATCCAAAAGAGCAACGGGAGATCGAGCCATGTTCGTCACACCTTTGTATGCCGGTCTTCTCGTGCTCTGGTTCGTGGTGTTGAGCGTGCGAGTCGTGAATCTGCGGCGGGGCGGCATCCTGTTCGGCGATAACGGCGACGTCGCCGTGATCCGCATTGTTCGTGCGCACGCCAACTTCGCGGAGTATGTTCCGCTGGCATTGCTGCTGATGGGGTTTCTCGAAGTAAGCCGCTTCTCAATCTATATTCTGCACGCTCTGGGGCTGACGCTGTTCATTTCGCGCCTGGTTCACGGCTTGGCGCTTTCATTTGGATGGCAGGTGCGCTTCGGACGCGTCGCCGGTGCCGCGCTGACGTTCGTTGTGCTGCTGATCGAGGCCGTCCTCTGTCTCTATCAGGGATTCAGGGGGCAATGGCTGTGGTGGCAGTGAATGCAGTGAACGCCGCGGACCACCAAAGCATCGGCGGCCGCAAGGCGGTCGCCGTCCCCCGTAAAAAAGACACTGGGTTCTCGATTAGCTACCAAAATAAGCAGGAACGACGATACTAAGGATCCGGGCGTCACGCACTTGCCAATCTCAATAGTTCTCGTTCTTGCCGCCGTGCTCGCCTTGCAAAGCCTCCAGCGAGTCCCGGCCGCCCTGCGATTCCTGCCGGCGTCGGGGGTCCTCTTGATTCGCGCTTTGCGACGGGTTGTTGGAGTCGCGCTTGCTTCCGGCACGGGGTGACGTGCCGTCTCCGGACTCCTGCTGCGAGCGGCCGGCGTCCAGGTTTTGCTGCTGCTGCGGATCGCTTCCTCCGCTGGTGCGCGACGAAGTTTTGTCGCTGTCAGCGTGCTGCTGTTTCCCACTCTTCTTCTGGCCGATATTTTTCTCGTCGTTGCTTTGCGACTGGCGATGCTGTCCCATAGGGCTCCTCTGGCTGGAAATGGTCGTCGCGCCGGCTTCGCGCCAAAGCTCCGGCCGACGTGTCGATAACGGAGCAAATTCGATACCAGCTTGTTAAATCGTCCCCTGACGCTGCGCGCGCCCAGTCGCGCTCCCCCACACGCCGCATTTTGCTTGCGGAGTCCATGTAAAGCTTGCCGCCATGCAATCCTTACCGATATCAATGAGGTGCATAATAATGCTGACCGAGTGCCGCTAACGTTGCAACCGAGCGCTGAAATGGTTGCTCGCGCCGTACCCTCTGGCTTTCGCCTTCGTCGACATTCGGTCATTACCAACCTATTCGATTTCTCGGTGTCCCCATCATGAACAGCAGACTCGGCAACTTGATTCTTGCCTCGGCGCTTGCGGCCTGCGCGATGACGCCCGATACGTTTGTGCAGACAGCCGCGGCGGCGGCGCTTTCGCCTTCCGCCGCGAATGCTGCCGCGTCCAAACCGACGCCCGGCGATACCGGCATCGCCTGGTACAAGGGCGACGTCGATGCTGCGTTTGTCGCGGCGAAGGCGGACAACAGGCCGGTGTTCCTATACTGGGGCGCGGTGTGGTGCCCACCATGCAATCAGGTCAAGGCGACGATCTTCAACCGTCAGGATTTCATCGAGCGATCGCGCTTTTTCGTTCCCGTGTACATCGACGGCGACAGTCCCAGCGCGCAACGGCTTGGCGCACGCTTCAAGGTGAGCGGATACCCGACCATGATCCTGCTCAAGCCCGACGGCAGCGAGATCACGCGGCTGCCCGGAGAGGTCGACGCTGAGCAGTACATGCGGGTGCTGACCCTGGGCATGAACGGTGCGCGGCCGGTCAAGGAAACGCTGGCCGCGGCACTGGCGCACGACAGCGCGAAGCTCACTCCCGAGGATTGGCGGATGCTCGCGTATTACTCGTGGGAGACCGACCAACAGCAACTGCTCTCCAAGGAAAAACTTGCGTCGACGCTGCAACGCGTCGCACAAGCCTGTCCCGCCGACCAACCGGAAACCGCGGTACGGCTCAAGCTGCAGGCGCTCATCGCCGCGGCGAACGCGAAGGACGCCAAGCCGCGCGATGACAGGACCTCGACGGTGCAACTCATGGCGGTCCTCGCCAACCCGAAGCTCGCCCGCGAAAATTTCGACCTGCTGGTCTATTACCCGCGCGAGGTCGCGAATCGGGTGACGTTGCCGAAATCGCCCGAGCGCGCGCGAGTCGTCGTCGCGTGGAATGCGGCGCTCGAGCGGCTTGTTGCCGACCCTTCCCTGTCCACGGCCGATCGCCTGTCGGTGGTCAATGCCCAAGTGGCGCTGGCCAAGCTCGACGCGCCCAAAGCGACGCTGGCCGACGCCCTTTTGAAGACGGTGCGCGAGCAGGCGGCGCGCGCCGATCAGGAAACATCAGACCCGTATGCGCGGCAAGCCGTGATCAGTGGCGCGGCGGAAGTCCTCGACAACGCGGGGCTTGGCGATGAGTCCGACGCGCTGCTGAAGAGGGAACTCACGCGCACGCACTATCCGTACTATTTCATGCTCGGGCTGGCCGCGAACGCCAAGAGGCGCGGCGAGAAAGGCGTGGCGGTGGATTGGGCGGAAAAGGCCTACGCCGCAGCCGAAGGCGGCGCCACCCGCTTGCAGTGGGGTGCGGGCTACGTCAACACCATGATCGACCTCGCGCCGCAGGATGCCCCGCGCATCGAAAAGGCCGCGCTCAAGGTCATCGGAGAGCTCGATCCGAGTCCCGACACGTTCTATGAGCGCAACCGCCGCTCGCTCGAGCGCATGGGCAAGAAGCTCGTCGCGTGGAACAAGGACAGCCGCCACGATGATTCGCTCAAGCGCATTCGCGCCCAGATGGCGAGCGTCTGCGCGAAGCTGCCCGCGTCGGATCCGGCGCGCACGACGTGCAGCGGCGTGTTGCGTCCGGCGAGCGGCGCGAAAGCGTGACGATCATCGCCAAGGAAGACGCGATGCGAATCGAACGTTCAGCAGGCGGGTCGGGGATGGACATGCCTGGCCGCGAGGCACCGCGACGCCTGATCGCGCTTGGATGCTGCATCAGGGCCGCGGCTGCAGATCGAGTTCGATGCTCCCCTGGTGAAGGAAGTCACGAAGCTGCGATAGCGCCGCAGTTGGACCGCGTTCGGCCGTATCGCTGTGGCACGGCGGCTTGAACGAAATCCGCTGTAATTGCGTTCCCACGCCGCATGCGCATCTTCGTAGACGGTCTTTTCCGAGGGCAGGTCGCCGTCGCTTTTGCCGAAGCCGCGATAATCGATCGCCAGCACCGAAAAACCAAAGTCGCGGAGCTGCTCCAGCCGGAATACCTGTCCGGTCAGGCTCCACCGCGTGCCGTGCAGAAAGACGATGGTGACATGGTAGATGAGGGTCGATGATTTCCGGCGGGACGCATTCACAACGAAAAACCCGCCGCGGCCGTTGACCGCGCATTGGCGAACCCTGACCGACCATGCCCATCGCCAAGGGTTCCAAATGGCACGCGCGGAGCAGGCCGTCGATCACCTATAATCCGGCCGTACGCGCCGCCGACTGTGCGGTCATCCGTTCCCACTAAAGGAGCACCATGAGCACCACCCGTAATGTTGCGGTCATCGTCGGCAGCCTCCGCAAGGAGTCCTTCAATCGCAAGATGGCCAAGGCGATGATCGCCATGGCACCTCCGTCGCTGAAGCTCGAGATCGTCGAGATCGGGCAGGTGCCGCATTACAACCAGGACTTCGATGCCGACCCGCCACAGGAGGCGAAAGATTTCAAGGGCCGCATTCAGCAGGCCGACGCGGTGCTGTTCGTGACGCCGGAGTACAACCGCTCGATGCCCGGCGTGCTCAAGAACGCGATCGACGTCGCCTCGCGCCCGTACGGCAAGAGCGCGTGGGACGGCAAGCCGGGGGCGATTCTCAGTCTCTCGCCGGGCGCCCTGGGTGCCTTCGGCGCCAACCACCATCTTCGCCAGTCGCTGGTGTTCCTCAACGTTCCGGCCATGCCGCAGCCCGAGGCTTACATCGGCGGCGCCGCCAAGATGTTCGGCGATACGGGCGCGATCACCAACGACGAGACGCGCGAATTCGTGAACAAGTTCCTGCAGGCATTCGCGCAGTGGATCGAGAAGAACATCGCGAGTTAGCTCCCACAAGCGGCGCCGTGCCGGCGCGGCGGCCGCAATCCCTGAGCCATTGCCGCTAGACCACACGGCGCAGGTTCGGCGCTTCGCTCGCCGGCCGTGTCCACACCGACCCGCGCATCCAGACCGCCGTTTCCGCCGCGCCCAGCGGGCAGCTGAGCAGGTAGCCTTGCACCATATCGCAGCCCATCGCGCGCAAGCGGTCGAGTGTCGCGTCGTTCTCGACACCTTCGGCGACCACGTACAAGCCCATGTTGTGCGCAAGGTCGATGGTCGAGCGCACGATGAGGGCGTCGCTTGAGTCGGTGGCCATGCCGATGACGAATGATTTGTCGATCTTGAGCTCGTGCACCGGCAGCCGCCGCAGGTAGGCGAGCGACGAATAACCGGTGCCGTAGTCGTCGATCGCGAGCTTGCAGCCCAGCGCATGCAGCCGCTCGAGATTCTTGATCGCATGGGCGGGATCGTCCAGGATCGCGCTCTCGGTGATCTCCAGCGCGATCCACTGCGCCGCGCACCGATGCCGCTGCAGCAGCGCCGCGAACCGGTCCGGCAATGTCGCGTCCATCAGGTCGCGGGTCGAGAGATTGATCGACACGTTCATCGGCAAGCCATCGAAGCGCCACTCCGCGCACTGCGCAATCGCGTGCGACAGCACCCATTGCGTGATCGCGCGGATGTAGCCGGTCTGCTCGGCAAACGGGATGAACTCGATCGGCGCGACCAACCCGCGCGTCGGATGCCGCCATCGCACCAGCGCCTCGGCGTAA
>DAIQRF010000048.1:0-1642 GCA_036786505.1 Casimicrobiaceae bacterium
GACAATTCGATCTCGGTGGTCGACAACGGGCGCGGAATTCCCACGGATATCAAGGACGACGACGAGCTCAAGCGCTCGGCGGCCGAGATCGTCATGACCGAGCTGCATGCGGGCGGCAAGTTCGATCAGAATTCGTACAAGGTTTCCGGCGGACTGCACGGCGTCGGCGTGTCCGTGGTCAACGGGCTGTCGGAGTGGCTCAAGCTCAGGGTATGGCGCAACGGCCACGCACATCAGATGGAATTTCGGGACGGCGTCGCGATCGCGCCGCTGGCGGTGACAGGCCCGACCGAACGGCGTGGAACCGAGGTGCATTTCATGGCCGCGGGCACGACGTTCGCCAATGTCGAATTCCACTATGACATTCTGGCCCGCCGAGTCCGTGAACTGTCCTTTCTGAACAACGGCGTCAAGATCGAGCTCGTCGACCAGCGCGACGGCAAGAGCGAGAACTTTGCGTTCTCGGGCGGCATCAAGGCCTTCGTCGAATACATGAACCGCAGCAAGAGCGTCCTGCACGCGAAGATATTTCACGCCATCGCCGAGAAGGACGGCGTGATCGTCGAAATCGCGATGCAGTGGAACGATTCGTATGCCGAATCGGTTCAGTGCTTCACCAACAACATTCCGCAGCGGGATGGAGGAACGCACCTGACGGGCCTTCGTCAGGCGATGACTCGAACGTTGAACAGCTACATCGAGAAGGAGGAGCTCGCCAAGAAGGCCAAGGTCGAGACGACCGGTGACGACATGCGCGAAGGGCTGACATGCGTTTTGTCGATCAAGGTGCCGGAACCCAAGTTTTCGTCGCAGACCAAGGACAAGCTTGTCTCTTCGGAGGTGCAGCCCATCGTGCAGGACGTGGTCGGCAGCAAGCTCAACGAATTTCTCCTCGAGAATCCGGCCGACGCGCGCATCATCTGCGCCAAGATCGTCGACGCGGCGCGCGCCCGCGAGGCCGCGCGCAAGGCGCGCGAGCTCACGCGCCGCAAGGGAGTGCTCGACGGGATGGGCTTGCCGGGCAAGCTCGCCGATTGTCAGGAGCGCGACCCGGCCTTATGCGAGTTATACCTTGTCGAGGGCGATTCGGCCGGCGGATCGGCCAAACAGGGGCGCGACCGAAAGTTCCAGGCGATCCTTCCGCTGCGCGGCAAGATTCTCAACGTCGAGCGCGCCAGGTTCGACAAACTGATCAGCTCGCAGGAAATCGTCACCTTGATCACTGCGTTGGGAACGGGTTTCGGCAAGGACGAATACAACGTCGACAAGCTGCGTTATCACCGCATCATCATCATGACCGACGCCGACGTCGACGGTTCGCACATCCGCACCCTGTTGCTGACCTTTTTCTACCGCCAGATGACGGATCTGGTCGAGCGCGGGCATATCTACATCGCGCAACCGCCGCTGTACAAGGTCAAGCAGGGCAAGGAAGAATCGTATCTGAAGGACGATCACGACTTGAAGCAGCATCTGCTCAAGGTCGCCTTGAAGGGCGCCGAGCTCGCCCCCGGCGTTGGCCAACAGACACTTTCCCCCGAGGCGCTCGAGAATGTCGCGCGGCAGTATCTCCTCGCGGAAGCGGTGATCGACCGTGTATCGCGCCTGATCGACCCCGCGGCGTTGCATGCGCTGCTGACGC
>DAIQRF010000048.1:1652-9993 GCA_036786505.1 Casimicrobiaceae bacterium
GGGACCCGGTAGCCGCGGCGCGAAGCGCGGCCGCGCTTCAAGCCGCGATCGCCGACTCGGAGGTCAGCGTCCATGCCCGTTACGACGGCGAAGCGGAACTCCAGCACTTGGTGATTATCCGTACGCGGCACGGCACGCCGCACGCGACGGGGCTCGACGCTGACTTCCTGGGCAGCGGCGATTACGCGCAGATCAAGACCGCCAGTGAAGTATTGCAAGGACTTATCCACGCCGGCGCGACCGCGCGTCGAGGCGAAAAAAGCGCGGCGGTGCGTACCTTCAAGGAAGCGCTGGATTGGCTTCTCGCCGAGGCGCGCAGCGCCGTTTCGATTCAGCGCTACAAAGGTTTGGGCGAGATGAACCCGGAGCAGCTCTGGGAGACCACGATGGATCCCAAGGCGCGGCGCCTGCTCCGGATTCAGATCGAGGATGGGATCGCGTCGGACGAGATATTCACCACCTTGATGGGCGAGGAAGTCGAACCGCGCCGCGAGTTCATCGAGACTAATGCATTGGGCGTGCGCAACCTGGATGTTTAAGCCAGGGACAGTGATCAGGCGTTGATGGAGCGTCTTTGCCGCCGCGCCCGCGCTGTGGGCGGCATCGCTATGCGGCGCGCTTGCGGATCGCAGTCTTCGCGGGCGGCTTCGCTGCCTTTGGTTTTGCGGCAACCTGCTTCCTGGTTGTCACCTTCGGTGTCTTGGCGCCGCGGCCCGTGCCTGCTGCCTTGCCTGTCTTGGCAGCGAGCAGCGCGACGGCGTCCGCCAAAGTCAATGCATCCATGCCATCCTTGTCCGGCACAGTCGCGTTGACGGCGCCATGTTTTACATACGGACCGTAGCGTCCCGCATGCAGCTCGACCGGCCGCTTGTCCCTAGGATGGGCACCGAGCACTCGTAACGCGGCGCCGGTGTGGGCGCCGCGGGCACCGCGCCTTTTGGCGCCGTCCTTGGCCTGAAACTCGAAGCCGATCTTGCCGTCGCCTTGCCTCACCAGAAACGCGGCAAACGGGCGGCGCGTTCGCGACGACACGAATTGCAGCAAATCCGTCTTGCCGGTAGCAAGCAGCTTTTGCATCTGTGCGCGTTCCACGGGGCGCTGCAATATCACCCGCCCGGAACGGAAGTCGCATACCTTCTCCGGACCGACCGCTTTTTCGCAAACATAGGCCGCGGGCAGCTCGAAAACCGCATTGCCGCATTTCGGGCAGGGGCCGAGCGATTCCTGGCCGGTGAAATCCGGCGCGGCGGCGTCGGCCCCGTCAGCCGAGCCGTCGCCAAAGTCGAATTGAACTTCGTTGGCGTCACTGAGCTTCAGCTTCGCCGCGAACGGACGGCCCAACTTGCTTCGGAAGCCTTCCAGCGGTCCCACTTCGCGCTGCGTGAGCAGCGTCTCGGCCTCCGCGGCATCGAATTGGCGGCCGGCAACGATCTTCCAGAGTCCAAAATCACACGACTGGCATTGAAACTTCTTGTAGTTTTCGTGCACTTCGCCGCCGCATTTCGGGCAGCGGACGCTAAGGGTCGCAAAGTCCCCCGGGATGGTGTCGCTTTCGTAATTCTTCGCCTGACCGACGAGGTGCCGGGTCATCTTGACGATTTCGCGCATGAATTGCTCGCGCTTGAGCTTGCCGTGCTCCATCTGCGAAAGTTTGAATTCCCATTCCGCGGTCAATTCCGGCGAGAAGAGCTCGGGGATGCCCAGGCCGTGTAACAGCGTCATCAGGGAGAACGCCTTCGCCGTGGGCTGAAGTTCGCGCCCCTCGCGCAGCACGTATTTCTCGAGGATCAGTCCTTCGATGATCTGCGCGCGCGTCGCCGGCGTGCCGAG
Source organism: Casimicrobiaceae bacterium (assembly GCA_036786505.1). Classification (GTDB taxonomy): domain Bacteria; phylum Pseudomonadota; class Gammaproteobacteria; order Burkholderiales; family Casimicrobiaceae; genus PALSA-1003. Next base: position 3,483 of record DAIQRF010000048.1, read on the forward strand.
GCCCTTTTCACGCATCGCCTCCCGCAGTTCCTCGTCATCGATCAGCTTTCCGGCGCCTTCCATCGCCGACAGCAGCGTCGCTTCGGTGAAGCGCGCGGGAGGCTTGGTCTGATTAGCCACGATCCGGATTTCCTGGGTCACGACCTTTTCGTTCGCTTTTACGGCGGCGAGCGTCGGATCGCTCTCGACCTGCGCTTCCTTGCCATAGACCGTCAGCCAGCCCGGCGAGGTCAGCACCTTGCCCTCGGTCTTGAATGGCTCGCCGGCAACGCGCGTGATGCGGGTCGTCAGCAGATATTCCGCGGGCGGAAAGAACACCGCCAGGAATCGCTTTACCACCAGATCGTAGAGCTTGGCCTCGAGCTCGTTGAGGCTCTTCGGCCGTTGCAGGGTAGGAATGATCGCGAAGTGATCTGAGATTTTGCTGTTGTCGAAGATTCGTTTATTGGGCTTTACCCATTTTGCCTTCAGGACCTGGCCGGCGAAGACAGAGTAAGCGTTCGATTCGCGCAACGATTCAAGCGTGTCCTTGACCGTAACCAGATAATCTTCCGGCAGCGCGCGAGCGTCGGTGCGGGGGTAGGTCAGCACCTTGTGCTTCTCGTAGAGCGCTTGCGCCAGCGACAAGGTCGTGCGCGCGGACAGGCCGAATCGGCCATTGGCCTCGCGCTGAAGGCTGGTCAGGTCGTACAGCAGCGGGGACACCTGCGTCGAAGGCTTGGTCTCTTCGCTGACGGTGCCGGACTGTCCTTCGCATTTGGCAGCGATAGCGCCGGCCGCCGCTTCATCCCAGAGTCTTTCAGCGCGGGCATCGGCATCGTCGTCGGATTTCTTGAACGCTTCGTCGAACCAGCGGCCGTCGTACTCGCCACTCGCGGCGCGAAACGTGCCGTGCACTTCCCAATAGCCACGGGCGCGAAATGCGCGAATTTTCTCCTCGCGCTCGACCAGGATGGCGAGCGTCGGTGTCTGAACTCGGCCGACCGTCGTAAGCTGGAAGCCGCCCGACTTCGAATTGAAGGCGGTCATGGCCCGTGTGCCGTTGATGCCGACCAGCCAGTCGGATTCAGACCGGCACACCGCTGCGTCGGCAAGCGGACGCATCGCCTCGTCCGCGCGCAGGTGACCGAATGCGTCCCGGATCGAGCCCTGAGTCATCGACTGCAACCACAGACGCTTGATCGGCTTTGCGGTCTTGGCGTATTGCGCGATATTGCGGAAGATCAACTCGCCTTCCCGGCCCGCATCGCAGGCGTTGACGAGGGCGGTCACGTCCTTGCGTTTCAACAGCTTCAGCAGCAATCGCAGACGGGCCTCGGCCTTTTCGATCGGCTTGAGCGCGAATTTCGACGGTATCGCCGGCAACTGCGCGAACGTCCACTTGCCGCGCTTGACCTCCTCTTCCTCGGGCATGCCGAGTTCGAGCAGATGGCCAATCGCCGACGACAGCACGTACCGATCACTTTCGAAATAGTCGGCGTGGCGCGTAAAGCCGCCCAGCGCACGCGCGATATCCGCGGCAACGGAAGGCTTCTCGGCGATGATCAGGCTTTTGGCCATCGGGTTTTTACGGGTTCGGTCGGCAAAGGAGGGGCAGATGATAGCAAGGACCGCCTCGAGGACAAGACAAGCCTAGCCGGAGATGGGGGCGCTTCGCGTTAACGCACGCGCTCGAATTTGCCACCTGGAAGCACGGTGATGCGTCCGGAGAGCTCCAGTTCGACCAGCGCGACGGAAACCGCCCCGACCGCAAGGCCGGTGCGAGCGATCAGCGCATCGACACCCGCCGGATCGTGCCCAAGCGCCTCGAGCACGCGTCCGGCGTCGCCTTGTATGTGCGGTGCGGGTGCCCGCGTGCCGGCAGCTCCGGCGGGCGCCACCGCGCCAAGTTCCTCGAGCACGTCATGCGCAGTCTCGACCAGCTTGGCACCGTCCTTGATCAGACGATGGCTGCCCTTGGAGAACGGGGAATGAATCGAGCCCGGAACGGCGAATACCTCGCGACCTTGCTCGGCGGCAAACCGCGCCGTGATCAGCGAGCCGCTGGCGAGCGTCGCCTCGACGACGAGAACGCCTCGAGAGAGGCCGCTCAATAGACGATTCCGGCGGGGGAAGTTGGCGGGCAACGGCGGTGTGCCGAGGGGAAATTCCGACAACAACCCGCCTTCCGCGGCAAGGCGATGGCCAAGGTCGCGGTTTGCCGCCGGATAGATGCGATCCGGGCCGGTCCCGATGACCGCGATGCTGCTCCCGCCGGCGCCTAAGCCCCCTCGATGCGCCGCGGTGTCGATCCCCAAGGCAAGCCCGCTGACGATGGTGAATCCGGCGCCGGAAAGCGCGACCGCAAACGACTCGGCATTGTCCATTCCCTGCGGCGTCGCGTTTCGGCTGCCGACGATCGCAATCGATGGCCGGTTGAGAAGCTCGTGCCGGCCACAGTAGTAGAACGCCGGCGGAGGGTCGCTTATCGTCAGCAGCGCGCGCGGATAATCGGCGTCGTCCCACGCGACCAGAGCGTGTCCCGGCTTGGCGATCCAGGAAAGCGTTCGCTCGAGCAGTGCGGGTTCGGGTCCGCGTTCGATCGCCGCCGCGAGCTCGGCGGGCACGAGCTTGGCCAGGCTGGCGCGAGAGGCGCCTCGTACTTCTTTGGGTCCGCCGAGGGCCTTGAGCAAGCCCGCCAGCACGCGGGCCGACACGCCCGGCAGAAGCTGCAGCGACGCCCATGCCTCGACTCGGGCGTCGATCTCCATCGGTCGCTATTTCGCCGACGCGCTGAGACTTAGGGCTTGCGCACGAGGTCGCCGACGACGACCGGCTCGGCCGCGTTCAGCACCAAGGCGTAGGCGACTTTGTCGAATGTCCGGAACACGAACAGCAGACCTGAACGTTCGGGCGGAATGTTGAGGTAGCGCGTGGGCGGCACGATGATCTGAGTTTGCTCGGCAAACCTGGTAAGGATGTCAGGGCCTTCGTAAGGTCGCGGATCGGCGATGACCGGCATGAGATGATAGATTGCCAGCACGTGCCCGACCTCGATACCGTCGCGCGTTCCCCGGTCAAGGGTGACGATGAATCCACGGCCGGCTTCGGCGGTATTGCCCCCAAGGGCGATGATGCGCCCGTCGACGACCTTGTCCGGGGCGTGAGGCACATAATTCACCAGCTCTTCCCGTGGCGCGGGCAGCAGCAGATCGTTGAGCAGAATCTCCTCGCGGGCAGTGGTGATCTCCATTCGGGCGACTTCGCCGAAGCGATCGACGCGGGCGGTGCCCAGATAACGCATTTCGTAGCCCAGCGTTTCGTTGCTGTCGAAAGAATGCAGTACCTTGCCCGGGCGATAGATGTACCACTGGGTGCCCGACTTCTCGTCGACGTTGATCGCGTAGACGAAGTCGCCTACCCCGCGGATGACCCGATTGTCGCGGGCAGCAATGATCTTCGCCGCGCCCGGAATGCCGTCAGCGTCAGTAACCAGGGGCAGGGACAGGAACGGAGCGAGGTCGCCCGGCGGGATGCTGGGAATCGCTTCGGCCTCCAGGTTGTTGACGCGTATGGATGGCGACAGGCGTACATCGGGGCGCGGGCTGACATTGCGCCGGGCGAGGGAAAGACGCCATTCGCCGTTGACCTTGTCCAGCGCGATAACGTCACCTGGATAGATCAAGTGCGGATTCCTGATCTGCTCGCGGTTCATGCGCCAGATTTCGGGCCAGCGCCAGGGCTGCTTCAGAAACTTTCCGGAAATGCCCCAAAGCGTGTCGCCCTTTTGCACCGTGTACCGGTCGGGAGGGTTGTCCTGGAGCCGGAGATCCTCTGCCCGGGCGGCCCATGCCGAGAGCAGAAACGGCAGCACGCAGGCCGAAAACAGCAGGGGCGCTATGATAGACTTTAGGCGCATAAGGCCTCTCCAAAAGACGGCGTCAGGCAGACTTGCAAACGTCCTAAACCGCCGCAAAATAAGGGTTTAGGGGTGATTCTGCATCCCGAGTATGCATTTTGCAAGCATTTATGGTTCTGGACATTCTTGAGTACCCCGATTCCCGGCTGAGAAAGATCGCCTCGCCGGTCACTGCGGTCACCGCCGACATCCGCAAACTCGTCGCCGATCTGGCCGAGACCATGTACACCGCGCCCGGCGTGGGCTTGGCCGCGACCCAGGTCAACGTGCACAAGCGGGTGCTGGTGATCGATGTCAGCGAAGCGCGCGACGAGCTGCGCGTTTTCATCAATCCGGAGATCGTGGCGGCGGAGGGCGAGGCCGAGTGCGAAGAGGGCTGCCTCTCGGTGCCGGGGTATTACGACATGGTCATCCGGGCGGCCAAAATCACCGTTCGCGCACAAAACGAGCGCGGAGAGATGTTCGAGCTGTCGACCGACGGCATGCTCGCGGTGTGCGTCCAGCATGAGATGGATCACCTGATCGGCAAGGTCTTCGTCGACTATCTGTCGCCGCTGAAGCGCGCACGCCTTTCGGCGCGACTCCGAAAAAAACAGCGGCTCGCGGGCTGATCCCGCCCCGGCCCCTGCCGCCTCGGTCCCCCATTTTGGCAGCCGCTCTGCGAGTCGGGTTCGCCGGCACACCGCCGTTTGCCGCCACGGCGCTGGCGGCGATCCTTAGCGCCGGATTCAATGTTGTCGCGGTCCTGACCCGGCCCGACCGGCCGCAGGGGCGCGGACTCAAGGTCACCGCCAGCGCGGTGAAGTCGCTCGCGCTCGGACGAGGATTGGCGCTGTTCCAGCCGGCCACGTTCAGCGACGAAGGTGCCGGTGCAGAGCTTGCCGGCGCCGCGATCGATGTGCTCGTGGTTGCGGCCTATGGTCTGATCCTGCCACCGCCGGTCCTCGAGGGTCCACGGCACGGCTGCATTAACGTTCATGCCTCGCTCTTGCCCCGCTGGCGAGGGGCGGCGCCGATCCAGCGTGCCTTGCTCGAGGGCGACGCGCAAACGGGAATCAGCATCATGCAGATGGACGCCGGGCTGGACACCGGCGCGCTCATCTCGGCGCGCGTGCTGCCCATCGGGCCACGCGACAGCGCGGCGACGCTCACCGAAAGGCTTGCTGCGGTGGGCGCGGAAGCGATCGTCGAAACGCTCATCTGCCTTCAGCGCGACGGCCGCGTCGATGTTCTTCCGCAGCAGGAACGCGGCGCGAGCTATGCCCGCAAAATCTCTCGCGACGACGCGGCCATCGATTGGCAAGCTCCCGCGCTCGCCATCGACCGCCAAGTGAGGGCGCTCGATCCCGTCCCCGGCGCCTTTACCATGCTGGACGGGAAACCGATCAAGATCTGGGCGTCGGAGCCGGCATCGGGCCACTTCGGCGCTCCGGGCACCGTCGTCCGAGCAGAAAGCGGTGGCCTGGTCATAGCCTGCGGCGAAGGGGCGCTCGCCGTGCGCGAGTTGCAGCGTGCCGGCGGCAGACGCCTGGGCGCGGCAGATTTCTTGACCGGCAACCCGATCGGGACAGGGAGCCGCGTGGGCGCAACACCCCGCACCTGAGAGCCAACCAAGCGCGGGCAAGTGTCAGCCGAGGTCACTTGAGCCGCCGACCGCGCCGTTGAATCATTACCCGTCCGCTACCATCTAACGGGTTGGAAACTGAGTGGATACCCGCAACGGTCGGGTGGAGAGGCGAACGATGTTCGGCAACTGGTTCAAGACAAGTTTGTTGATGGCCGCGATCATGGCCTTGTTCGGCGTGGTGGGTGCGGCGCTGGGAGGAGGACAGGGAATGCTGTTGGCTTTGGTGCTCGGATTGGCCACCAACCTGTGGGCGTACTGGTTCTCGGACACCATGGTGCTCAAGCTGTACAACGCACGCGAGGTCGACGCGACATCAGCACCGCAGCTCTATGCCACGGTCAAGGATCTCGCCGGACGCGCCGGGTTGCCGATGCCGCGGGTCTACTTGATCGACGAAGCGCAGCCCAACGCGTTCGCGACCGGACGCAGTCCGGAACACGCGGCGCTTGCCGCAACGACGGGCATCCTGCAATTACTGACCGCGCGCGAGTTGCGCGGCGTATTGGGACATGAGCTCGCGCACGTGCGAAACCGCGACATACTGACCTCCACCATTACTGCATCGATCGCCGGCGCGATCTCGACGCTGGCGCACTTCGGCATCTTTTTCGGGCGCAACGACGACAAGCGCAATCCGGTGCTGGCGATCCTTGTGCTCATCCTGGCGCCGATTGCGGCGCTGCTGATTCAGCTCGCAATTTCGCGCGGCCGTGAATACGAAGCCGATCGCGCAGGCTCGGAAATCTCCGGCGATCCACGGGCTCTTGCCGACGCACTCGCTAAAATCGATCGCTATGCCAAAGGGCTGCCGCTGGAAACAGCCGAAGCGCATCCGGCGACTGCGCAAATGATGATCATCAACCCGCTGCACGGCGGCGGCATCGCCGGACTTTTCAGTACTCATCCGCCGACCGAGGAGCGTATTCACCGCCTGCTCGCGCTTGTCCGGTAGCGAGCCGGTTCGCCACACCGCGATGGAGCAGGCG
>DAIQRF010000049.1:0-9970 GCA_036786505.1 Casimicrobiaceae bacterium
CGAAAGCCCACAACGATGGATGCGCTATGCTGTTTGATGCAGCTCCCGAACCTTGCTAAATAGTGCGATGAGAATCTGCGAAATTAGAATCGGCGTGTGCTCCAGCCAGCTCGTCCGCAACCTCTGGCAACGGGCCGGGCGTTGGTCGCCGATCTTCGCTCTTGCCGTTGCGGTCATCGTGAGTGGCTGCGCATCGATTTCGGGTGGCGTCCTGCGCGATTCCCGGGAACAGTTCAACGAAACGGCACAAATGACGAACGCAGAACAGCTCTTGCGGAATATCGTGCGGCTGCGTTACGCCAGCTCTCCCTACTTCCTCGAAATCAGCAACATTTCGACGAGCGCCACAATGGCCGGGAGTCTCGGCGCGATGCGCTATCTCAGCAAAGGGATCGACGTCCCGGAGGTCGATGTGCGCGGTGGTATGGTGCCCGCGCCCCGCGAATCCGGTGGTTCGGTCTTTGAATGGGCCAAGCTGATGGCCGGGATCATGCGCATTGCGTCCAGCGAGACTTGGCCCGTGAGCGCCTACGTCCGCGTATTCCATCAGGGTCATTGGTTTTACATCGACAATGCGGACCTCGCGTCGAAGCAGACATTCGCGCTGTTGGAGACGGCGCTTGCCCTTCAGGCCGGCGACGTCCCCCCGATACCGACCGTGTTGACCTTGCCGATCGCGCGATGATGCACACAGAACGCATCGCTTCGCGTCCATAGCGCGGGGGGCTACCTGGATACCTCGGAAATCGCCGTAGGCCGTTCGACGCGGCTTTGAATGTCATGCAAGCGATGCGCGCTCGGCTGACGTTTTAGTGGCGCTGCTTCCATTTGATGTACTTTTTGATCGCCGCCGGCACCTGCTCCTGACGCTCCGGCGGTAGCGTCGCGAGTTTCTCGTGCCAGTGACTCTTGGGTTTGGGATCAGGCCAGTGCGGGCGCCAACGAATACTGGTGATGAAGCCCGCCCAACACCGATTTCGCAAGCACGACGAGGACGTCATGATCTTTAGTCCCAAGCTGTCGATGGATTCGTCCAAATATTTGGCGAAAATGCTGTCCCGATCGTGGATGATATAGCGATAGCCATCCCCAAAGCCGATCGCTTCCCGTCGTTGCTGCAACGTCCACGCCGCCGTCGTCTCTTCTTGGCCGACTCCGGCAGAATCACCGAAGCGCAGTATCGCCAAATCGGGCACTGTCTGCCGGCACCGAACGGCGCTCCAAAGCCACTACCCTCTCAGTCGTCATGATGCTCGTCATCGTGGTCCTTCCCTTTTCCCCCATGGCCCTTACGGTAGCGCCGGACGTACTCGTGTTGGTACCAGTCATCCCGCACGAAGTAGACCGGCTGGCCGCAGGCGTTGTACCTGCCGCAGTACCTGCGCCAGTTCCTCCGGTGTCCTGGCGGCACGTAGAGATAGATCGGTTCAGGGTCCAAGTACACGGGCACAGGCTGGATAATGACCGGCTGCGGGTAGACCAGTTGTGGCTGAGGGAAGTTGCCGATGTCGATGCGGCCATAGAAGCCGGGCTGGCCAACGTGGACCGACACGCCGACATCGGCGGCGAGCGCGGGAGCGGCAACTGCAGCCACCGCCGCCAGTAATAGGAAACGCTTCATGTTTGGGCTCCTTGTGAGTAATTACGACACAACGCGCGCCGCGGCGGTTCGAGCCCGCGGATCATTTTTTGACCGCGCGCTGCAACAGCTATAGGCGCTGGATCTGTCCGGCCACCACCACCTTGACACGCTCGCCACCCCGAAAGCCGGGATCGGACTGGTAGTGAATGGTCTGCGCGGTGTTGTCCTCCAGGCGGACCAGCACATCGTACTCTACCTTCTTCTTGACCGACTTTTCGATCTGGTTACCGGCGACGGCACAACCGACTGCGCCGGTAATCGCAGTCAGGTCCTTGCCCCCGTGCTGTCCAAAAAATCGGACGAACTTCGCGGTAGACTGCGGGTATGGTTCCCATACCTTCCGCGTTCGCATTTCTGCTGGTGGTCGTCGCCGGCTGGGTGAATCGCCAGCAGGTAATCGCTCCGGACTATCTGAAGGCGGAAAACCGGATGCTGCGCGAGCTGTCCTCCGCAATTATTGGATCGGCCGCAATGCGCAAGTCTGTCACACGTAGCTGTGGCATGATCACCGTGTGATGAGCTGTTGGTGAAGTTGGCTATCCGGGTCTCGCCGCTAAGGATCCGAAAGTACATGCCCCAGCCGCCTCCCGGTGATCAGCGCTGGTCGACGTTCTTGAGAAACCACGCCCAGGTAATAGTCGCCTGCGACTTCTTTGTGGCGGTGACCGCTACCTTTCGGCTGCTTTATGTGTTGGTGGTCATTCACCATGGCTCGCGCCGCGTTCTGCATTTCAAAGTCACCGCCCACCGCAGCGCAGCCTGGACATTGCAGCAACTTCGGGAGGCAATCGGTGCGCAAGACGGTCACCACTATCTCCTCCACGATCGCGATAGGATCTTCGCCGCGAGTCTGGAGGAATCGATACAGCGACTCGGGCTGACCGTGCTCAAATTACCGCCGCGTAGCCCAAAGCCGAACGCGATTTGCGAACGGCTTGTCGGCACGATTCGCCGCGAGTGCCTGGATGGGTTGATTCCGATGCCGGAGGCGCATTTACGAGCGCTTCTGACCTCGTGGGTGGGTCACTACAACCGCGGGCGCCCACCCATGTCCTTGGGTCCTGGCGTGCCCGACCCACCATCACTCTCGACGCCACCCCAGACGCCAGAACCCCGACATCGCATTGACGCGGCGCTTGTTCACGCCAAATCGGTGCTGGGCGGCCTGCATCACGAGTATTCCTCGATTCCGGCAATCGCGTGATCGAATAATTGCCGGCAACAACCGGTTGACTATGACAGTATCCATTACACAACGTACCATCTTCACGCTCGCCGCCATGGCGCGCGACCGCGAGAAGATCGCAATGCTAACGTGCTACGACGCGAGCTTTGCCGCGCTGCTCGATCGCGCGGGCGTCGATGTCTTGTTAGTCGGCGACTCGCTCGGCATGGTTATCGGTGGCCACGCGACGACGCTGCCGGTTACGATCGATCACATGGTCTATCACACGCGCTGCGTGGCCGCGGGCGCGAAGGCTGCATTGGTCGTGGCGGACATGGCGTTCGGGAGTTACCAAGAGAGCCCGCAACAGGCGTATACCAATGCCGCGCACCTGATGGCGGCCGGCGCACAAATGGTCAAGCTCGAGGGCGGCGCGTGGCTCGCCCCCACCGTCGAGTTCCTGGTCACGCGGGGCATTCCCGTATGCGGGCACATCGGTTTGCAGCCGCAGTCGGTCTATCGCTTCGGGGGCTACAAGGCACAGGGCAAGACGGACGAATCGGCGCGGGAGCTCTTCGAAGACGCGCGTGCACTCGTCGCCGCAGGCATCGCGCTCCTGGTATTCGAGATGATTCCGTCCGCGCTTGCAGCGGAACTCACCCGCGAATTCACTGTGCCGACGATAGGCATCGGCGCCGGGCCCGGGTGCTCCGGCCAGGTACTGGTGCTCTACGACATGCTTGGCATCTACCCGGGCAAGTCGCCGCGCTTTGTGCGCAACTTCATGGTCGGCGGCGCCATCATCGAAGCCGCCGTCGTCGCCTACGTCAAGGCTGTCAAGGATGGGAGTTTCCCAGGTCCCGAGCACAGCATCTGATCCGCCGCTCGACGCTCCCGCCGATAAAGATTCCATCCGGGCCGACTCACCAAGACAGTATGGAAATCTTCACCACCGCCGCCGAGCTTCATGCCCAGCTCGCCGATGCCGGCAAGGTCGCGTTCGTGCCTACCATGGGCAACCTGCACGCAGGGCACTTCCAACTCATGCGGATCGCGCGCGACCATGGCGACACCGTTGTCGCCAGCATTTTTGTGAACCGCCTGCAGTTCGGTCCCAACGAGGACTTCGATCGCTACCCGCGCACCTTTGAGGCCGACTGCGCGGGCCTTAAGCGAGAGCGCGTTGACGTGTTGTTCGCGCCGCGGGAGCAGGAGATGTATCCGACGCCGCAAGTTTACCGCGTCATGCCGCCACCACTGGCCGAAGAACTCGAAGGCGCGTTTCGGCCCGGGTTTTTCCACGGAGTCTGCACCGTAGTGCTCAAGCTCTTCAATCTGGTGCGGCCCGACAGCGCAGTGTTCGGCAAAAAAGATCGGCAGCAGCTCATGATCGTTCGCGACATGGTGCAGCAATTCAACCTGCCGATACACATCGTGCCGGCCGAGACCATTCGCGCCGACGACGGCCTGGCACTGTCGTCGCGCAACAACTACCTCTCGCCGGCTGAGCGCGTCGAGGCGCCGCGACTCTACCGCACGCTATGCTGGATTGCCGCCGAGATTCTAGGCGGGCGCCACGATTACGCCAACCTTGAGGCGCAAGCGCGCGCCGAGCTGGCGAAGCACGGCTGGAAGGTCGACTACATCGCGATCCGGCACGGCCTCGCTCTGCGCATCCCGCATCCCCAGGGTTATGACCACCCAAACCTGCTGATCGTCCTCGGCGCAGCGAGCATTGGCACCACGCGGCTCATTGACAACGTGGATGTGGTCACTGGCGCGGTGGAAGATTGATTCACGCCACCGCGGTGCGCGCTGCGGGAAATGCTAACTCTGAAGGTTCGGCGGTAGCTCGGTTTCGGACCCTGATGCAGGGCGCTCCATGGCCAACGACAAGTGCGTTAACCTACGATCGTGTTATGAACGTACCGTAACCGTCCGGGCGCTACCGTCGAGGTGTGACAAATTTGGCATCGTTTGGCGAGCCTTGGCGAGTGAGGGCGGGCCGTGGCGTTAAGTAGATACCGCTAAAATTGTACTGTTAATCCGTTGCGACAGGTCCCTGGTTCGTGTCTTGATCGAAGATCCTGTCACGATCAACAGTAGACGGCAGGCGCACATGGCCTCGACAGAACTAAGTACGCTGCGCGAACTCGCGTTGAAACTCGTGCCGCTTCAAGCGGTCTGAATTTTTTGACTCTACGACTCACCATTTCGCCAATTCCAGCTTCCCGATCTGATTGCGATGCACCTCGTCGGGTCCGTCTGCCAAACGCAAGGTGCGGGCATGGGCGTAGGCGCGCGCAAGACCGAAATCGTCGCAGACGCCTGCGCCTCCGTGGGCTTGTATGGCCCAGTCGAGAACCTGGCAGGCCATTACCGGCGCCGCCACCTTGATCATCGCGATCTCGGCTCGCGCGGCTTTGTTGCCGACGGTGTCCATCAGGTACGCCGCTTTCAACGTCAAGAGCCGCGCCTGGTCGATCATGATGCGAGCGTCGGCAATCCGCTCCAAGGTCACCGTTTGCTCCGCCACGGGTTTGCCGAACGCGACGCGCGTCTTGACGCGCTTGCACATCTTTTCCAGCGCGCGCTCCGACAGGCCGATCAAGCGCATGCAGTGGTGAATGCGACCCGGCCCGAGACGTCCCTGCGCGATCTCGAATCCTCGGCCCTCGCCCAGCACGATGTTCGCAACGGGAACGCGCACATTCTCGAACGCGATCTCCATGTGGCCGTGCGGCGCGTCGTCGTAACCGAAGACAGGCAGGTGGCGCAGTATCTTCACACCGGACGTATCGCGAGGCACGAGCACCATCGACTGCTGAGCGTGCCTCGGCCCGTGCGGATCGGTCTGGCCCATGAGGATGAAGATCTGGCAGCGCGGATCGCCGGCGCCCGATGCCCACCACTTCCGGCCGTTGATGACGTACTCATCGCCGTCGCGAACGATCGAGCTCTGAATATTCGTCGCGTCGGACGAGGCGACATCGGGCTCGGTCATCGTGAAGGCCGAACGTATCCTGCCTTCGAGCAAGGGCTCGAGCCACTGTTGTTTCTGTTCCGCCGTGCCGTAACGCTCCAACACTTCCATGTTGCCGGTGTCGGGCGCCGAGCAGTTGAATACTTCGGGCGCCCATAGCACGCGGCCCATGATCTCGCACAGCGGCGCGTATTCGGTGTTGGTGAGACCCGCGCCGCGGTCGGATGCAGGCAGGAAGAGGTTCCACAAGCCCGCGGCTTTCGCCTTCGCCTTGAGCTCCTCGATCAAGCGTGTGGGCTGCCAGCGATCGCCTTGCCCGACTTCGTCGTCGAAGCGTTGCTCATTGGGATAGACGTGAGCTTCCATGAATGCCCGAAGCGCGGCCTGCAGCTCGATGACCTTCGGCGAGTAATCAAAATCCATAGCCATCCTTTGTCCAATGCCGGCGTCGGACGCTCGTCTCTCGTCTCATGATTGCGCGAGCATGCGTTCGACCTCGGCCCATCCCGACTCCGCCATCGGCCGCGCCCGCCTGCCCGCTTCCAATGCCTGCGCGCTCGCTGCGTTGCCCGCCAGCGCTCGCGCCATGACGCCCTGAAGTATGCCTGCCATGCGGAACATGTTATAGGCCATGTAAAAACTCCATTCCCTGAGGCTCGGTTTATCGGCGATGCCGACACGTTGCAAATACATCTCGAGATATTCTTCCTCAGTTGGAATGCCGAGCGACGCGAGGTCGCTGCCGCGCAGGCCGCGGAATTGGTCGGGCGACAATCGCCAGGTCATCATGTGGTATGAGAAATCCGCCATGGGATGGCCGAGCGTCGAGAGTTCCCAGTCAAGCACCGCGAGCACAGGCGGCTCACTTGGATGGAAGATCATGTTGTCGAGCCGATAGTCGCCGTGAACGATAGCCGTGGCGTCGCCCGGCGGAATATTCCCTGGCAACCATTCGATCAGACGGTCCATCGCTTCGATCTTCTCGGTTTCCGAGGCCTTGTACTGCCTGCTCCAGCGGTCGATCTGGCGCGTGAAATAGTTGCCCGGTTTGCCATAGTCGGCAAGACCGATGGCCTGAAAGTCGACGCGATGCAGCGCCGCAATGACGCGGTTCATTTCGTCGAAGATCGCTCGCCGCTCGGGCGGCTGCATGCCCGGCAACAGCGGATCCCATAGCACGCGGCCCTCGACATAGTCCATGACGTAGAACATCGAGCCGATCACCGACTCGTCGGTGCAAAGGCAATAGGTGCGCGCGACCGGCACGTCGCTATGCGCCAACGCGGTGATGACGCGATACTCGCGATCGACCGCGTGTGCCGACGGCAGCAGCTTGCCGGGCGGTTTGCGGCGCAGGACGTAGCGCTTTTCGCCGCCGCGGAGCAAAAACGTCGGGTTGGACTGCCCGCCCTTGAATTGCTCGACTTCGACCGGACCCTCGAAGCCTGGCACATGCGAACGCAGGTAGCGCTCGAGCGCGGCGACATCGAAGCGATGCGCCTCGGCGACCGGACGCGTGCCCTGATAATCCTCGTAGCTACTCATGCGCGGAACGTAGGGTGCTGGCGTGGCGTCTGTTTAGGCGATACAAGAACAATAAACAGTGGACCGTCGTCCCCGCGAACGCGGGGACCCAGTGTCTTTGCTTACACGACGCTGGATTCCCGCGACCCTGCCCCCGCGAAAGCGGGGGGCGGGAATGACGATTGAAGAGCTTGGGTCCATGACTCATATGTTTAGTGTTGCTCAGATCGCCGTCACGCCACCGTCGACCGCGACGACTTGTCCGGTGATGAACGCGCAAGCGTCCGAGGCAAACAACACTGTGAGCCCCTTCAAATCCTCGGGTCCGCCCACGCGCTTGAGCGGCGCCTTGTTGGCAACCTCGTCGCCGAGCATTTCCATGATGCCCTTGGTCATCTTGGTGGGGAAGAAGCCCGGAGCAATCGCGTTCACGTTGATGTTGTACTGTGCCCACTCTGCGGCAAGTGCGCGGGTGAAGCTGATCACTCCTCCCTTGCTGGTGTTATACGCGACGGTGGCCGGTCTGCCGGGATCGCCACCGCCGACAAGCCCCAGAATCGATGCGATGTTGATCACTTTGCCGCTGCGGCGCGGGACCATGCAGCGCCTGCCGACTTCCTGGCTTATCAGGAACATCGCGGTCAGATTCAAGTCGATGACTTTCTGCCACGCTTCGAGAGGATGCTCGATCGTCGCCGCGCCCCACGTCGTTCCGGCATTGTTCACCAGAATATCGATCGGCCCGAGCGCCGCGATGGCGCGCTCGGCGAGAGGCGCGATCGCGGCCGCATGGGACATGTCGCATTCCAGCGCCACCGCATCGATGCCCAGCCGCGATTTAAGATGCGCCACGGCTTGGTCGAGCTCGTCGCGCTTGCGCGCGGTCAATGCCACTCTGGCGCCCATCTCGCCGAGGGCCTCGGCCATTTGCAAGCCCAGGCCGCGCGATCCTCCGGTCACCAGCGCCGTCCTGCCGCCAAGGTCGAACAGTTGCTTGACGCTCATGGTAATCCTCCCTGCCTTCATTCTAAGTTAAGATGAACCGCCTGCTTCGGTGCTCCATGGACCTCAATTATTCCAAAGAAGAGTTCGCTTTCCGCGACGAAGTGAGCGGCTGGCTCGCCAATAACCTACCTGCCGACCTGCGCGACAAGGTTGCCCGCTACGACCACCTGTCCAGGGACGATCTGCTGCGCTGGCACAAGATCCTTGCCGCCAAGGGCTGGATCGCTCCGTCGTGGCCGCAGGAATGGGGCGGCACCGGCTGGAACGTCGTGCAGCGTTACATCTTCGACGAGGCGTGCGGCTACGCCGGCGCACCGCCGCTCATCCCCTTCGGGTTATTGATGTGCGCCCCGGTGCTGCTCAAGTTCGGCACCGAAGCGCAGAAGCAGCGCTTCCTGCCTCGCATCTACCACGGTGAGGATTTCTGGTGCCAAGGCTACTCCGAGCCCGGTTCCGGCTCCGATCTGGCATCGCTTTCCACGCGCGCGGTGCGGCAAGGCGATCATTACGTGGTCAACGGGCAGAAGACGTGGACCACGCTCGCGCACATGGCCGACTGGATATTCTGCCTTGTGCGCTCCGAGGCGCGTGCTGAACGCAAACAGGAAGGCATCTCCTTTCTGCTCATCGACATGAAATCGCCCGGCATCACCGTACGGCCGCTGATCCTCATGGACGGCGGCCACGAAGTCAACGAAGTGTTCTTCGACGACGTCAGTGTGCCTGTCGAGAATCTCGTGCACGACGAAGGCAAGGGCTGGACGGTCGCCAAGTATCTGCTCGGTCACGAGCGCATGAACACCGCGCGCATCGGTGCGTCGCAGCGCGAGCTGGAAAACCTCAAGGCGTTGGCGGCGCAACAGTTGCACGATGGCAAGCCGCTCACCGAGGATACGCGTTTCCGCGACAAGTTATCGCGGGTCGAAGTCGAGCTGATGGCGCTCTCGGTCACCAACCTGCGCTTCCTCGACCAACTGCGGGGTGGTCGGGCGCCGGGCGCCGAAGTATCCATGTTGAAGATCAAGGGCACCGAGATCCAGCAGGCATTGACCGAGCTGATGATGCAGGCGGTCGGCCCGCTGGCACAGCCGTTCGCACCGGTCGACGGGGGCGTTGACTTCGACGACTTCACGGCTTCGCTCGCGCCGCGCTACTGCAACTTTCGCAAGACCTCGATCTACGCCGGCTCGAACGAAATCCAGCGCAACATCATCGCCAAGGTGGCGCTCGGTTTGTAATGACACCATGAACTTCGACTACAACGAAGAGCAGCAACTCCTCGCCGCCTCGGTCAAGCGCTTCATCGACAAGGATTACACCTTCGAAGCGCGCCGGAAGATCGTCGCCTCGAACGAGGGTTACAGCAACGCGATCTGGTCGACGTTCGCCGAGATCGGCTTGCTCGGCCTGCCGTTCTCGCCGGACGTAGGCGGCTTCGGCGGCAGCGCGGTCGATCTGATGAGCGTCATGGAGGCGATCGGCGAGGCGCTCGTCGTCGAGCCGTATCTGTCGACGGTGGCCTTAAGCGCGCAATTCGTGGCGAGGGCCGGCACGAATGCCCAGCAACAGGCCCTATTGCAGCTTGTCGGCGCCGGCAAACTCAAGATGGCGTTCGCGCAAACCGAAAACGGCGCGCGCTACAACCTCGCGC
>DAIQRF010000050.1:0-9912 GCA_036786505.1 Casimicrobiaceae bacterium
CCTGCCTGCGCATGCTGGCAGCCGCTGGCGATCGCGTCGACAGTCTGCGTCGGGTTGTCGACATATTCGCCGTCGGCGTCGGGCAGCGCGGCGGTGTTCTCGTGCAGCGAGCGCAACATGAGGCCGACGCCGGGCAGGATCACGCCGCCCTTGAACTCGCCCGAGGCGGTGAGGAAGTCGATCGTGGTCGCGGTGCCGCAGACGACCACCAGCGCCGGCGTCGCTCCCAGCAATTCGCGCGCGCCGATCAGCGCGGCCCATCGGTCGGTACCGAGCTGAGCCGGATTGCGATAGTGGTTGATGACGCCGCATTGGTCTGCTTGTGGAATCAGCCAGTACGGAGACGGCGCATCCGACCAGACTTCAAGTACACGGATCATGGTCGATCGCACTCGGGTGCCGGCAACGTTGGAGATGATGATTTGCGCCGGCGCGCGAATTTTTGCGAACTGCAGTGCGAGCGCCGGTATTTCGGCGAGCAGTACATGGCCCGATTCCAGCCGGTTCTCGCGCGCGTCGCCGGTCGAGCCGTTGCGGAACAGCCCCCATTTCAGGAACGTGTTGCCGATGTCGATCAGCAGATTGTAGTCGGGCATGCGGACGGAAGAAGTGGAAGACACGGGGCAGCGCGGTTCGAGCTTCAGAGCGGGTCAAGCGGATAGATCGGCCGCCTGAGCTTTTCGTAACGATACACCGAGAGGTCCGCGTTGGTGACTCCGACGCCTGCGCATTCGACAACGTGCGATGCGATCGGGCCGAATCCGGCGCGATAGTGAATGCGCGACTTGAGCATGATGAATCGCTTGTGCCGCGGATCGATTCCGCAATGGGTGAAAACACCGAGGTCCATCGGCTCGTGGCCGCGCTCGGTGACCACGATCTCGACGCGAGGCCCCGAAGTTCCACCCGCGCTTTCAACGCCAAGCACGGCGGTGCGGCCCAGAAAGGTCCGGATGCCGGTATACATCGGGCCGGTGATGGTGAACTCGCCGTCGGTGATCGCGAGCACGCGGCCTGAAATTCGCAAGGGCTCGCCCTTGACTCCGATCGACGGCATATCGGTCCGGCCGCCGAGGTCGAGCGTGACCCGGTTGCCGATGCCTGCGGCAATCATTTGCGCGACCGCGGCCGGATCGCGGATCGGCGCGATCGCGACATCATCGAGTTGTTGACGCAGGATCTCGGCGACGACCGCCATCACGTCCTGTGCTCCGCCCGAGCCGCAGTTGTCGCAATGATCGATCAACAGCACCGGGCCGCCCTGCGACGTATCGCCAAGGCGCTTGGCTGCTACCACCGACTCGGCCAATGGCCTCGCGACGAACGCGTACTCGGCACGGCGTTGCCAGGCGATGTCGAGCATGTGTTGGCACACTTCCCTGGCGGCAACTCCGCCGCCGCGCTTCGCGTCGCCGACCACGATCGCGGACACCCCGGTGTACGGCGTATCGGCATGCGGAAACGACGGCAGCAATGTCGCTGCCAGGACCTTGCCGCTCGCTTCCATCTCGCGCGCGTAGCGCAAAATGTCGCCCGAGGGGCCATCTTCGGGCGCGTGCCGCATGACCGACGCAAGCAGCGGCTTCCACCCCCACGCCATCACCGGCTCGATTTCGTGTTTAAGCTTGCGGATCAGGATTTCTCCGGACAAGCGCCCCATGTCGTACATGTCCACGTGCGGATAGGTCTTGTAGCCGGTAATCACCGTCGCGTTGTCGACGAGATCGCCGGACAGATTGGTGTGATAGTCGAGCGTCACCGCGATCGGAAGGTCCGGCGCGACCTTGCGCAGGCGACGGACGATCTCGCCTTCGGCATCGTCGCAATCCTCGATGACCATCGCGCCGTGGAGATCGAGCATCGCGGCGTCGCAGCCGGCGCGCACCGCGTCCTCCAGCGGGCGCACCAGCTGTTCGAAGCTTGCGCGTGAAGCTTTGTTCGACGGCCACGCTTCGGCGGCGACCGGCGTAACGATCTCGGCGCCTTCGTGCATCGCGAGGTCGAGGTAAGCCCCCATCGGCGTATTGGTGCCGGTGAATCGCGCGCGCGCCGCATCGCCGAATGCCGGGCCGTTGCCGTGACCGAACGACGAAAGCGGCGTTGCGATCGGCGAGAAGGTATTGGTCTCGTGCTTGATCAACGCGATGACGTAGCGGCGCGGCATGGTCGGTGCGCGATCTGCAAGTACCGGTTGAAAAAGTTCAAACGGGGGCAAGGTCCCCGAATGCCGGGCCCAGTGGCTTCAAACGCATCCCCTTGCGCAGCCGCGACCAAGCGAACATCGTCGGGTCCGCTTTCGCCGGGCCGGGCGCGACGACCACCAGTACCTCCCTGGCGATGGGCTCGAAGTCGGCGCGAAAATGCACTGAGCTCTTGAGCGCTAGGATGCGCTGCGTCTTCGGTTCGATGCCGACGTGACGGAACATCTCCTGGTCCGCGGCCTGACATTTGCGCGATGCGAGCACCACGCGCACGCCGTCTTTCTCCAGTACCGCCATCGGCCCCAGATCCATGCGGAATCCGGAGAACATCGGACCGGTGCAGGTAAATCGCCCGTCCGCCACGCGCTCGATCGCAAACTCTCCGGCCAGCGGCACGTGCCCTTTCACGCCGGAAATCTCACCGAGCTCGAATATCGCTTTGTGACCCGCGCCGATGACGTGCGCTTTGGCGGCGGATGCGGGATCGATCAGGAGGCCCAGCACCGCGCCCGGCGCGCGGCGCGCGAGCAGTGCCGCCAGCAGGCCGGTGGTGTCACCGTTGCCTCCGGCGCCAGGATTGTCCTGGGTATCGGCGAGCACCACGGGAGCGCCCGGCTCGCCGCGCTGCATGGCACGCGACACGGCGGCTTCCGGCGTGAACAACTCCATCGAAAAGTCGCCCTCCGCGTCGGCGATCGCGTTGGCAAGCGACGCGGTCGCGGTCTGCACCCGCGCCTCGTCGAGACCGTAGCCAATGACCGCCATGCCGCATTCCGGAAAATCGGCCATCGGGAAGCCGGGCGTGAACGAAAGCACGGTGTCGTGCTCGCGTTCGAGCCCTCCGAGCATGGCGTACAGGCTCTTTGCCGGCTCGATGAGCGTGCATTGCGACGGCAGCCCGGTGAGGAAGTCGAGCGTGCGAAAGGATTTGGCCGGCGCTTCGCCGGCGGCAAGCATGCGTTCCAGAAGACGAGCGGCGCGCTCGCCGCTTGCCGCCATGTCGACGTGAGGATAAGTGCGGTAAGACACCAATCCGTCGCAGTATTCGATCATGGCCTGGGTGACGTTGGCGTGAAGATCGAGACTGGCGACGATCGGAACGCGACTGCCCACCATGCGCCGTACGCGCGACAGCAGCTCGCCCTCGCCGTCGTCGAGATGCTCGGTGACCATGGCGCCATGGAGGTCGAGATAGATACCGTCCACCGGACCGGCCGCTTCCAGCCGTGCTAGCATGTCGCCGGCGATCCGCTCGTAGGCGTCGCGCGTGACGTGCGCCGAGGGCGACGCTGCGCCCCACACCAGACCGACCGTGCGATGCCCCAGCGCGTGCAGCGTGTCGATGGCGCCGGCGGCCGGAATGTTGGCGCCGGAAAGGCGCGGCGCGATCTCGGCGCCCCACGTCAGCGGCGGCCAGCCGCCGCCGTCCTCGAAAGCCGTGAAATCGGCTTTTGACGGCGCGAAGGTGTTGGTCTCGTGCTGGAAGCCGCCTACAGCGATCAGGCTCATCGGTTTTTCCGCGGGTTTCCCAATCATGGCGCCGGACGAAAAGCGCCGGGCGAGAGTAGCTGGAATCGCTTCGGCGCGCAAACGTCGCCGGCAGGACAAGAACGGAGAGAACCGATCGCCATGAGCGACGACATCTGGCGCTGGACCGCAACTCGCATCGCGACGGCGATCCGTCGTCGCGACATCTCGGCGCGCGAGGCCCTCGAGTCGTGTCTCGGGCGCATGGCCGCCGTCAATACCAAGCTCAACGCGGTGACGGTCGATTTGTCGACGAGCGCGCGCGAGACCGCCGATCGCGCCGATGCAGCGGTCGCGAGAGGCGACGAGCTCGGCGCGCTGCACGGCGTGCCGGTGACCATCAAGGAAAACGTCGATCAGCAAGGCTGCGCGACGACCAACGGCGTGGTTGCCTTCCAGAACATTGTCGCCCGGGACGACAGTCCGATCGTCGCCAACTGGAAAAAAGCCGGCGCGGTCATTCTCGGCCGCACCAATACGCCGGCTTTCAGCTACCGGCTCGATACGGTCAACGATTTGCGCGGGCGCACCTACAGTCCATGGTCGAAAACGCACACCCCAGGCGGATCCTCGGGCGGCGCGGCGTCCTCCGTCGCCGCGGGCATCACGCCACTGGCGCACGGCAACGACATCGCCGGATCGGTGCGATTTCCCGCGTATTGCTGCGGCCTGGCAGGCATCCGGCCGTCATTCGGCCGCGTGCCCGCGTACAACCCGACGCAGACCGCCGAGCGTTCCATGTCGTCGCAACTCATGTCGGTGCAGGGCTCTCTTGCACGCAGCGTCGCCGACGTGCGCTTAAGTCTCGCCGCGATGGCGGCTCGCGATCCGCGCGACCCGTGGTGGACGCCGGCGCCGCTCGACGGGCCGGCGCCGGTGCCCCAGCAGCCGATCCGTGTCGCGGTCGTCTCGCAAGCGCGCGATCTTGCTGGCGTCAAGCTGCACCCCTCGGTTGCCCGTGCGCTGGAGCAAGCTGCCGCGTCGCTCGCCGACGCCGGGTACGAGATCGTCGACGACAGGACGCCGGGCTTCACGCGCGCCAAGGAGCTCTGGTTCGAGATGCAGATGCCGGAGTTTCGTCATTACGCGCTGCCGCAAATCGAAAAAGAAGGTGACCAGGGCATTCGCACCGCCGTCCGCCTCATGTTCGACAATATTGCACCCTCCGATGCCTTGTCGTACATGAAGTCGCTGGCGGAACGCACCCGCTTGATCCGCGAGTGGACCCTTTTTTTGGATCGCGTGCCGCTGGTGCTGGCGCCTATCTGCTCCGAACCGGTCTACCGGCAAGGGTTCGACATCGAAAGTGCCGCGCGAACCGCGGCCTTGTGGCGCGAGTGCGCAACCATGATGGCGGTTCCGGTGCTCGGGCTCCCGGCGATGGCTGTGCCGACCGGCGCGGTGGATGGGCTGCCGATGGGCGTGCAGATCGTCGGCCAGCGATTTCGCGAGGACTTGTGTCTCGCGGCGGCCGAGGCGATCGAAGCGCGCGCAGGCGTACTGACGCCCATCGATCCAGCATGGTAGGAGCGGATTACAGCGTCCGGAGCGCGGAGGAGCGAAGCTGGCGACCGCGAAGGAAGCTGGCCGCGCGCAACGCATGGCCGCGCATCGTGGACCCGTCAAGCGAGCGGCGCGCACGCTGCGATTGCACGCGGCGGCAGCGCTTGATGCGTCGGCCCGGCAACCCGATGCCCATTGCCATGACCGGCGCGCATCGGCTATCGTGCTACCTTGTCGTGCGTGTGCCGCGCCTCATCGGGACCTCTGCCCGACCTCCAGTCAAGGAGAACTTCCATGCTGAACCTTCGCTCCTTCAAGCTCGCGCTTCTCACGACGATGGCGGCGCTGGTCGCCATGTTCGCGATGGCCAACGCCGAGGCGCAGACCACGCTGCGCGTGACAGAGGGGCAGACCACGCTGCGCGTGGTCAAGCACTCCGATCTCAAAATCGTCGATCCGATCTGGACCACCGCATATATCACCCGCGATCACGGCTACATGATCTACGACACGCTGTTCGCGACCGATGCGAACAACCAGATCAAGCCGCAGATGGTGGACAAATTCGAGCTTTCCGCCGACAAGCTGACCTACACCTTCACGTTGCGCAGCGGTCTGCTGTGGCATGACGGCAAGCCCGTGACCGCCGAGGATTGCGTCGCGTCGATCAAGCGCTGGAGCGCCAAGGACGCCATGGGCCAGAAGATGATGTCGTTCGTGAAGGACATGCCGGTCGTCGATGCCCGGACCTTCCGGATGGTCTTGAGCGCGCCGACAGGACTGGTGCTGACTGCGCTGGGCAAGCCGTCGTCCGCGGTGCCGTTCATGATGCCCAAGCGGGTCGCCGAGACCAGCCCCAACGAGCAGATCTCCGACTACATCGGTTCGGGTCCATTCGTGTTCAAGAAGGACGAATGGAAGCCGGGCGACAAGGCCGTTTACGTCAAGTTCGACAAGTACAAGCCGCGCGCCGAGCCGCCGTCGGGTCTCGCCGGCGGCAAGGTGGCGAAGGTCGACCGCGTCGAGTGGAGAGTGGTCGCCGACCAGCAGACCGCGGTCAACGCGCTCATCGCCGGTGAAATCGACTTCATCGAGCAACCCTCGCACGATTTGCTGCCCCTATTGCGCAACGATCCGAACATCAAGCTGGTCGACTGGAATCCGCTGGGAAACCAGTTCGCGTTTCGCTTCAACACGACCGCGAAACCATTCGACAACGTCAAGATACGGCAGGCGCTGCTCTACGCATTCAATCAGCAGGACTTCCTGCAGGCGACGATCGGCGACAAACACTACTACAAGACGTGCAAGGCATTGTTCGTCTGCGGCACCCCGCTCGCGTCGAACAAGGGCATGGACGGATTGCTCGAGTCGAACTTTGTCAAAGCTCGGGCGCTGCTCAAGGAAGGCGGTTATGACGGCACGCCTATCGTGCTGATGCATTCGACGGACCTGCAGGTGCTCACCAATCTCGCGCCGGTCGCGAAATCGCTGATGGAAAAAGCCGGTTTCAAGGTCGACATGCAGTCGATGGACTGGCAGACACTGGTTGCGCGGCGCGCGAAAAAGGATCCGCCGACGCAGGGCGGCTGGCACGCGTTCATCACCTCGTGGGTATCGGCCGACATCCTGAATCCGGTGTCGACCGCGTTCCTCAATTCGAGCTGCGACAAGGCATTGTTCGGCTGGCCCTGCGACGCGCAGATGGAAAAGCTGCGCGATGACTTCGCCCGCGAGGCCGATCCGGCCAAGCAAAAGGCGATTGCCGAAGCAGTGCAGGTGCGCTGGACGCAATATCCGACGCACATCCCCCTCGGACAGTGGTATCAGCCGGGCGCCTCGCGCAAGAACGTAGACGGCTACGTGGTGGCGCCGGCGTCGGTGTTCTGGAATATCAGCAAGACCGGCAAGTAGTGCTTGTCGTCCCGGCCAAGCGTGCATCAGCACGCGCGAGCCGGGACCCAGTGGCGAAAGGCGAATCGTAATGCTCGCCTACATCACCCGTCGATTGCTCGCCACGATTCCCGTCATGGCGGTGGTCGCGGTTTTCGTCTTTTCCATGCTGCGACTCACGCCCGGCGATCCGGCGTCGATCATTGCCGGCGCCGCCGCCACGTCGCAGGACATCGTCGAGATCCGGCAAAAGCTCGGGCTCGATCGACCCATCGTCTCCCAGTTCTTCATCTGGCTGGCAAACGTGCTGAGCGGCGATTTCGGCGAATCTTTTTTCTACAAGAAGCAGGTGGCGGAGCTTATTGCCGACCGGGTCGGGCCGACGCTGGCGCTGGCGACGCTGACCATGGCGCTGTCGATCCTGATTTCGGTGCCGCTTGGCGTCGTGGCTGCATACCGGCAAGGGACCTGGGTCGATCGGGTTGTCATGGCCTTCTCGGTGCTCGGCTTCTCGGTGCCGGTGTTCGTGATCGGCTACGCGCTGATCTACGTGTTCTCGATCCGGCTCAACTGGCTGCCGGTGCAGGGCTACCAGCCGCTGGCCGAGGGCTTAGGCGGATTCGTGCAGCGGCTCATCCTCCCCAGCCTCACGCTGTCGGTGATCTACATCGCACTCATCGCCCGTATTACCCGCACCAGCGTGCTCGAAGTGCTCGGCGAGGATTACATACGAACCGCACGCGCCAAGGGGCTCACCCATCGAGTGGTGTTGATGCGGCACGCGTTGCGCAACGCCGCGGTTCCGATCGTGACGGTAATCGGGCTCGGCATCGCATTGCTGATCGGCGGCGTGGTGGTGACCGAAAGCGTGTTCAGCATTCCCGGGCTCGGACGCCTCACGGTCGACGCCGTGCTCGCCCGCGACTATCCGACGGTGCAGGCGGTGATCCTGCTCTTTTCGTTGGCGTACGTGCTGATTAATCTTTTGGTCGACGTGGCCTACCCGCTGCTCGATCCGAGGATCCGCTACTAGTGGACCGTAACGGAACGGTGACGCCATGAAAACTCCCTGCCCATGAGCGTCGTCGCCGACCCGATCGACCTTGGTCGGTCCGCCCCGCCCATGGTCCAGACCCATGTGGGGCGACGTTTGCTGCGCAACCCGGGCGTCGTTACTGGCGCCGCGATTCTCGCGCTCATGTTGTCGATCGCGCTCGCCGCGCCGTGGCTGGGCACCGTCGATCCGGCAGCGATCAATCCCGCCGTCCGAAACAAGCTTCCTGGTTACGAGGAAACCATTCGCAACGCCGACGGCAGCGAAAGCACGCTGGTGCATCACATGGGCACCGACACGCTGGGCCGCGATGTTTACAGCCGCGTCGCGTACGGCGCGCGCGCTTCGCTGCTGGTCGGCGCATCGGTGGCGCTGATCAGCGTGGCGATCGGGCTCGTGATCGGCCTGCTCGCAGGATACATCCGCTGGCTCGACGGCATCGTCATGCGGGTAATGGACGGCCTGATGGCGATTCCGGCGATTCTGCTGGCGATCGCGGTGGTATCGCTTTCCTCGACCGGTCTCTTGGCGGTGATCGTCGCCATCGTGATTCCGGAAATCCCGCGCGTGGTGCGCCTGGTGCGCTCAGTGGTGCTATCGGTGCGCGAGGAGCCCTACGTCGAAGCCGCGATCTCGGTCGGCACGCCCACGCTGCCGCTGATCGTCCGTCACATTCTCCCCAACACCGTGCCGCCGCTGATCGTGCAGGCAACGTATATCGCCGCGTCCGCGATCCTGATCGAAGCCATCCTGTCGTTTCTGGGCGTAGGCATTCCGCCAGAGACGCCCACCTGGGGGAACATCATGGCCGAGGGCCGCGCGTTGTTCCGCATTTTTCCGCACAACATTCTCTACCCCGGCATCCTGCTCGCATTGACCGTACTCGCCGTGAACATGCTCGGAGACGGCTTGCGCGACACGCTCGACCCACGGATGAGCAAACGCTTGTGAGCGCGCTTATGAGTGAATGCGCGCGTGCCGTCCTCGAGGTCCGCGGCCTGACCATTGCGTTGCCGTCCGGAGCCGATCGCGCTCTCGCCGTCGATCGGGCAGGCTTCCGCGTCAACGCGGGTGAGATCGTGTGCCTGGTCGGTGAATCGGGCTCGGGCAAATCGGTCATCGCGCAGGCAACGATGGGTCTGCTGCCGGCCGCGCTGCGCGCCACGGCCGGGCAGGTGCTGCTCGACGGAGAGGATGTGCTGGCGGCGAGCGAAGCTCGTCTGCGGGCGCTGCGCTGCACGCGAATGTCAATGATCTTTCAAGAGCCGATGACGGCGCTCAATCCGGTCATGACCTGCGGCGACCAGATCGACGAAGTATTGGCGACGCACACCGCGCTTTCCGCCGCCCTTCGACGCTCGCGCATGCTGGAGATTGTGCGCGACGTGCAGTTGCCCGAGCCGGAACGCATGATCGCGTCGTATCCGCACCAGCTCTCGGGCGGCCAGCGGCAGCGGATCATGATTGCGATGGCACTGGTGCTCAATCCGCGGCTCTTGATCGCTGACGAGCCGACGACGGCGCTCGACGTCACAACCCAGGCGCAGATCCTGGAGTTGATCCGAGAGCTGCAGCGCAAGCACGACACGGGCGTGCTGTTCATCACTCACGACTTCGGCGTCGTCGCCGAGATCGCCGATCGCGTTGCGGTGTTGCGGCAGGGTGAGGTGGTGGAGTTCGCGCCGGCGCGCGAGCTGCTCGCCCATCCGCGCCATGACTACACCAAGATGCTCC
>DAIQRF010000051.1:0-654 GCA_036786505.1 Casimicrobiaceae bacterium
CAGTCTCCATTCAGGACTGAGAACCGCATGTCGGGTGATGATCTCCATCGCGAAGCCCATCAGCAAGCCACCGAGGAGATTGGCGCTCAAGGTGCCAAGCGGCAGCGTTGGAAACAACGGGTTGAGCATGACACCCAGCCCCCAGCGCAGCCAGGCGCCGATCGCGGCGCCGCCCCCTACCGCAAGAATACCGCCCCAAGGCATACAGAATCCCTTCCGCGCAACACGGCGCGGCGATCATGGAGACAACAGGGTGAGCGTAGGAGTCTTGCGAATGAAACGCCTACCGCGCCACCGTCCCATTTCGAATGGGGTGCTGCGTGTAGGCATCATCAGCCATGCGGCGGTTAGAGGAGGAATGCCATCTCCTGTACGCGCAGTATAGTCAGCGGCGGCGCGTACCGCAACTTTCAGAAAGTCGTCAGCGGATAAACTGGTCCACGTAATCCGCGCCAAGGCCCACGTCGCCATAATGCCGGCGGCACATCTCGATCTTGCTGAACACGTCCTCGTATCCCATCTGTCGCCCGGCCTGGTCGAGGTAAATCATGGCGCCGCTGATGTTGAAGAAGGTGATCATCTCGCGGCAGTCGTCGGGAACGACGAGGGTGTGGACTTCGCCCGGAGGCTCGTAGACGAAGCTCCCTCCTCGGC
>DAIQRF010000051.1:664-7560 GCA_036786505.1 Casimicrobiaceae bacterium
CAGTCGTCGGGGGCTTGCGGCACCCAGACGCGCTCGTCGCTCGGAATCGCCGCGACCGCGATCTCGGGGACAAGCCCCAAGCTCGGCAGAATCGCGGCAGCGCTCACTGAATCTCCTTCAGCGCGGAGGTGAGCGCCGCGACCTCGCGATCGACGTCGCGATCCTTGGGAAATGGCCGGCCCGCGCGTCGATACCAATAGCGCGCGTTGCCGACATCTCCTTCCACGATGTGCACGATGCCGTGCGCCCAACATCCGAACTTGGACTCGTCCTGCTGCACGATAGCGTGGGCTTTTTGCCACTCTCCTTTTCTGAGATGGCGTATCGCGGTTCCAACGGCCATGGCTTCCCCCTATGCAATCAGATAACCTCCGTCGACCGGCAGGATGACGCCGGTAACAAACGCCGCGGCGGGCGAACACAGAAAAACGGTCACGGCCGCGACGTCGTCCGGCTCGCCCCAGCGGCCGATCGGTGCGCCAATGCCGCTGGTACCGCCGCAGACCAGTGCTACGTGGTCGGCAAAAAGACCCGCGCGAAAACTGTTGGCGCTCATATTGCGATCATTTTGCACTCATTTTGCAGATGCCTTCAGAAACGCCGCTACGTCAGCGTCCGCGCGGAAAAAAGGTCGTGCGTCAGCGCCGCATCCTGGCGCAGGCTGCGCCGCATGCCCCGATCTGGAGCCACGTTCCGGCCAGGGACCGCTACCAGCGTGCGGCGGCGTCTTCGTCGCTGGCGCGCGCCTCGACCCAGCGTTCGCCTTCGGGCGTCTCTTCTTTTTTCCAGAATGGCGCGCGAGTCTTGAGGTAGTCCATGATGAACTGGCACGCGGCGAACGACTCCCCGCGATGCGCGCTGGTGACCGCGACGAGCACGATCTGGTCGCTTGGGCGTAGGGCCCCGACGCGGTGAATGATGAGGGCGTCGTAGATGTCCCAGCGCTGCTTTGCCTCGTTGACGATTTGCGTCAGCGCTTTCTCGGTCATTCCCGGGTAGTGCTCCAGCGTCAGCATGCTCACCTGCGACGCGTCGTTGAGGTCGCGCACCACGCCGACAAAGGTCGCGACTGCGCCGATGCGCTTGTCCCCCGCCCGCAACGCCGCGAGCTCGCGCGAGACATCGAAATCCTGCTCCTGGATCCGGACGGACATCGAAGGTCAGCCTCCGGTAACCGGCGGAAACAAGGCGACCTCGTCGTCGCTGCCGATCGGTGTCGTAGCCTGCGCAAGGTCGTGGTTCACCGCGACCCGTACCGCGCGCCCGGGCGCGAGCTCCTGGGCCCAGACGCCGCCCCGTGTCCGCAGCCACGCCAGCAGCGCGGCGACGGTACCGATGTCGCTGGGCAAATCGACGTGCTCCGCCGACTTGCCGAATGCATCACGAAGACGAGCAAGGTAGACGATCCGGACCATGGGCGAGCTAAAGGCGAGCGGGAAGGTTCGTCGATTCTATCGCATCGACAAAAAACGCCAGCGGGAAAACACTGGCGTCGGGGCAATCAAGGGCGGATCAGGAAGCGCTTAGAACTTGAATTGGACGCCCAAGGTGAGCTGATCGGAATCGGGCAGCAAACCCGCGCTGACGGGGTCTCCGCTGAAGCGACTGAAGCGTGAGTATTCCACGCGTAAGCCCAACGCATGCGTCACATCGTAGCGCAGACCCACGCCATAGTTGACGCCGTCGCGCTGTCGCCGGGCGTCTCCGGCGAGCAACGTCACCGGTGCCAACAACGCGCGGGTATCGGTTTGCGCATAGCCCAGTCGGCCGTATAACGAAAGGCTGTGCACGAATTCCCAGCTGGTATACAGATCCGCGTTCCAGGTCCGGGTCGGATCCGACAGACCGAGTCCGACGCTGCTGACCCCGATCAATCCAGGACGCAAGGCGTACTTGTCGCTGGCGTTAAACGCCGCCTCGACCGACACGTCGCTGGACCAGCGATAACCGCCAAACACCAGCGCGCGCTGCGTGGCGTCCTCGGCCGCGGGTGCGGCAAAGCGGTTCCACGCAAAAGGCACCTTGCCGAGCGCAAGTCCGATCGCGTCGGCGCCGGCGTCGCGCACCGCCACGCCGCCATAAAAGCCGTCCTGGGCGGCAGCGCTACCCGCGATGGCAATGACCAGCGCAGCCAGCAGATTCGTCCGAAGTGTCTGTTTTTTCATGGTTTGACTGGGCGCCATGCACCGGTGATGCCCGGTCGATGCACAAAAATCTCCACAATTTCACCTTACGCCCGGGGTTTTCGGAAGTCAATTCGCCAACGATTTGATCCGACGGCCGGCGCGCCCGGGTGTTGCACGGACGCCCGCGACCGGTCGGTACCGGCACCAAGCCTGGATTGGAGGCGAGCCAGGCGGCAGAGTTCCTGTCGCGGCGGCGAAACCGGCCTGCGGCGAGCTAGTCGCGCGATCGGGCGTGAGCGACGATGAACGCGGCGATCGGCGCGATGTCGCTCAGATCGAACACCGGCAGGAGGGTGGCAAGCGGCCCGTCGGTGGCCACCGCGACGATGTTCCTGTCGCCGGGATGCAGCATCGACTTGCCGACGCTGGCGCGGTAGACCTCGAGCTTCGGGATCGCGGCGCTTTTGAAGCCTTCCACCAGCGCCAGATCGCAAGGCGAGAGCTGCGCCAGCGCCGCATCGAGCGAGAGCTCAGGGGCGCCGCGCAGCTCGTGCATCAGCGCCCAGCGCACGGCAGAAGTGACCAAAACCTCCTGGCAACCTGCTTCGCGATGACGATGCGAATCCTTGCCCGCCTGGTCGATGTCGAACTCATGGTGGGCGTGCTTTACCAGCGAGACGACCAGGCCTTGCATTCGCAGTTGCGGTATGAGCCGCTCGACGAGCGTCGTCTTGCCGCTGCCCGACCACCCTGCGAACCCGAAGACCTGCATCACACCCACCGTTTGCGCCGCAGCGCCGTATCTTGCACTGCCGTTTCGTCCCTGCCGCGGTTTCGCTACGACGCGCTGCTGCCGACTACCGCGTTGATGAACTCGCCCTTGGCGTGAGTGTAGCCAGCGGGATCGCTGGTTCCGGATTGGAGGATTGCGCGCTTTTTCGCCTGATACGCATCGCGCAATTTTTCGTCCATGCGCAAAACGTTGCGGAACCGATAGAGCGCTTTGGCCTCCGTCGATTCCGCGGCGACGATATGCACATGCAGCCGGTAGATTCGCCCCTCGTGCTCGATTGCGCCGACGCGCATCGGACGGTCTTCCGGGAACTCGTGTCCTGCGCGCTGGTGCTGAAAGCCAAGGCCATCGATCGCCCGGCGCGCCTTCTCCAGCCTGCCGCGGGGATACAACGCGACGAGGTCGACGATCCCCTTGCCTGCGCATCCGGGTATCGCGGTGCTGCCAATGTGTTCGGCCTTCACCCACGGTGCCGCGGCTTCGATCAACGCGATGACGCGACGGGCCACCGCCGGTGCCGCAGGATCGTATTCCACATAAGCTGGCGACAGAATCGCATACGACAATATCTGCGACATTGCGTTTTCCCGAGCTGTTCCGCCGAGGATTGTACCTCGTATAATGCCATGCTTCCTCCGCAGGCGAATCGCGCCTTCGCTGAACGCCCCGAGTCGAGTCGGGGTCTGAGGTCACGCCATGACCGCATCGTCTGTCACCGTTCAATCCGTCACCGGAACGATCGCCGACGCGATCGAAAACGCCGTCTCCCGCGTGCCTGCGAGCCGCGAGCGCGCCGTGCAGCAGCCCACCCTCGCGGCGCGCAAACTGGCGCGCAAGGCGGCACGGCGCGCCGCCGCGTTGTCGGGCACGCTCGCGTTGCCGCCCGGCGCCCTCGGCATGCTGACCGTCATCCCGGACCTGATCGCGATCTGGCGCATCCAGGCGCAGATGGTGGCCGACATCGCAGGCCTTTACGGGAGAGATCTGCAGCTCACGCGCACTCACATGGTGTACTGCCTCTTTCGCCATGCGGCAACGCAACTTGCGCGTGACGTCGTCGTGCGCACCGGGGAGCGGCTGGTGATTCGTCAGCTTACAGGCGGCGCCATGCGCAGCGTCTTGACCACCGTCGGCCTCACTGTCACGCAGCGTGTCGCCGGCACGGCAGCCAGTCGCTGGGTGCCCTTCGTCGGCGCGGCAGCCGTCGCGGGCTATGCCTATTTCGATACCATGCAAGTGGCGAAAACGGCGATCAGCCTGCTCGAGACGCCGATGCTCGACACTCCGGCGTAAGCCGCACTCATTCGACGGGCGATACGCCGACTCCGCGCTGTGCGCAGCGAGCCAGGTCCTATAACCATCGCCGGATCCCGACAATGTCGCGCGACGAAGGTGCGTCAGCGCAAAGACGCGTTGAATTTCGCCAGCGCCGCAGCGCCGGGAACCAGTTCCTTCTCACGCAGTTCGTTCAAGGGCGTATCGACGGTATTCAGCGACGCATGCATATCACCTGCCTCGCTGTTCAGATACAAAAGGCCGGTGACGACCTCGCCCGCCGCATGCCGCTGCTGAAGGTAGTTCATCGCTCCGATGCGGTCGCTCGCATCGTAGTCATCGTGCAGCTTGCGCAAGCGCAGCACCGAGCCGTCATGCTGCATGACTTCGCGCACGCTGCCCGGCACGTATTCGGTGGTGATTTCAGTCCGCTGCGGCATGAAGTCGAGGCGGTTCACCGCTTCATTGTGCTCGCGCACGAAATCGTAGCTCTTGGTCGAGCCGGGGTGGTTATTGAACGCAACGCACGGGCTTACGACATCGATGAAGGCCGCGCCACAATGACTCACCGCGGCCTTGATCAGCGGCACTAGCTGCGCCTTGTCTCCGGAGAAGCTTCTCGCCACCAGCGTCGCGCCGAGCTGGAGGGCAAGCATCACCATGTCGATCGGCTCGTCGTTGTTGATCGCCCCGCGCTTGGCCTTGGACCCTTTGTCTGCCGTCGCCGAGAACTGGCCTTTGGTCAGGCCGTAAACGCCGTTGTTCTCGACGATGTAGACCATGTTGACGCCGCGGCGCATCGAATGCGCGAACTGCCCAAGGCCGATCGACGCCGAGTCGCCGTCACCCGAGACACCCAGATAGATCAACTCGCGATTGGCGAGATTGGCGCCGGTCAGTACCGACGGCATGCGTCCGTGCACGCTGTTGAAACCGTGCGAGTTGCCCAGAAAATATGTTGGCGTCTTGGACGAGCAGCCGATGCCGGAAAGCTTCGCCACGCGATGCGGCGCGATGTCGAGCTCGAAGAACGCCTGGATGATCGCGCTCGATATCGAATCGTGCCCGCAGCCCGCGCACAAGGTCGAAACGGTGCCCTCGTAATCGCGATGGGTGAACCCCAGCTTGTTCTTCGGCAGCTCGGGATGGTGCAGCTTGGGCTTGGCGAGATAGGTCATAGGGTGCTCACGGCGCCACCTTGCGCAACGGGGTTACGTTGAACATCGCCAGCTTGTCGCCGATTTCGCCGATGATGAAGCGGGCGGTGATCGGCGTGCCGTCATAGTGCAGCACCGGCATCAGCTTTGCCGGGTCGACCACCAGCTCGTTGATCAGCAGCGAGCGCAGCTGCGCGTCGCGGTTTTGCTCGATGATCAACACCTGCTCGTGCGCCGCGATGAAATCCGATACGGCGTCATGAAACGGAAACGCTCGTACACGAAGCGTGTCCACGTGGGTTCCCTGTGCGGCAAGCGTCGCCAGCGTCTCGTCCATTGCCGGACCCGTGGACCCGTAATAGATGGCGCCGAAACGCGTTACCTGGCCTGCGCTTCGCACGACGGGTGCCGGCACATATTGCTTTGCCGTCTCGAACTTGCGCAGCAGACGCTGCATGTTGTCAACATAGGTCGCGCCGTCCTCGGTATAGCGCGCGTATCGATCCTTGGTCGTGCCCCGGGTGAAATACGATCCGCGTTTCGGGTGCGTTCCGGGATGGGTCCGGTAGGGAATGCCGTCGCCGTCCGTGTCCAGGTAGCGGCCGAAGTCTTTACCCGCCTCCAGCATCTCGTAGGTCATCACCTTGCCGCGATCGTGCGAACGCTTGTCGTCCCAGGTGAGCGGTTCGCACAGCCATTCCTGCATGCCGATGTCGAGATCGAGCATGACGAAGATCGGAGTTTGCAAGCGGTCGGCCAAGTCGAACGACAATGCGGCGAAGTCGAACGCCTCCTTGGGGTCCTCCGGAAACAGCAGCACGTGCTTGGTGTCCCCGTGCGACGCGTATGCGCACGACAGGACGTCCGCCTGCTGCGTACGCGTCGGCATGCCGGTCGACGGCCCGCCGCGCTGGACGTCGAACAGCACCGCCGGAACCTCCGCGAAATAGGCGAGGCCGATGAACTCCTGCATCAACGAGATGCCCGGGCCCGAGGTGCACGTAAACGAACGTGCGCCATTCCACGCCGCGCCGATCACCATGCCGATCGACGCGAGCTCGTCTTCGGCCTGGATGATCGCGTAGCGGGCCTTGCCGGTCGCGGCGTCGGTGCGAAATTTGCGGCAGTGGCGGGCGAAGGCCTCGGCCAGCGACGACGACGGCGTGATCGGATACCACGCTGCAACGGTCGCGCCGCCATAGATGCATCCGAGCGCGGCCGCGCTGTTGCCCTCGATGAAGATCCGCTCGCCGACGGCGTTGGCGCGCTTGACCCGGATCCCCAGCGGATAGTCGAGATTATTCTCGGCGTAGGCGCGTCCCATGTGCATGGCGTGCACGTTTGGCTTGAGCAGCGCTTCCTTGCCCTTGTATTGGTCGCCGATCAGCTCCGCGATTTCTTCCGGATCGATCTCGAGCAACGCGGAAAGCGCGCCGACGTAGATGATGTTCTTGAACAACTGCCGCTGGCGCGAGTCGGTGTACTCGCGGTTGCAGATTTCCGTCAGCGGAACGCCGATGACGGTGATATCGTCGCGGAACTTCG
>DAIQRF010000051.1:7570-9895 GCA_036786505.1 Casimicrobiaceae bacterium
GAACAGGTATCCGCCAGGCTCGATCTCCTTCAAGTCCTGATCCCAGGTCTGCGGGTTCATCGCCACCATGAGGTCGACGCCGCCGCGCCGGCCGCGCCAGCCCGCTTCGCTGACCCGCACTTCGAACCAGGTGGGCAGTCCCTGGATATTGGACGGAAAAATGTTTCGCGGCGCCACCGGGACGCCCATGCGCAGAATGGACTTGGCGAAGAGCAAATTCGCCGAGGCCGAACCCGAACCGTTGACATTGGCAAACTTGACGACAAAGTCGTTGACGCGCTGGATCGGCGTGAAAGCGGGCTTCATTCGGCCGCGTTTACCACTGGGTTTCTCACCTGAATCGCGCGTCCCGGGCGCGAGACCGGTCCGCCATGGCATCGATGGTCGGCATGCCTCAAGTCGAGGTAGAACTTTTGCATGTCCCAGGCCCCCGTCGGGCAGCGCTCGGCGCAAAGGCCGCAGTGCAGGCACACGTCCTCGTCCTTGGCCATGATGCGGCCGGTCTTGAGCCCGCCCCCGATGTACAGATCCTGCGTCAGATTGCGCGACGGCGCGGTCAATCGCGTCCTGAGCTCGGTTTCGTCGCCGTCGGCGGTGAACGTGATGCAATCCATCGGACAGATATCGACGCAGGCGTCGCATTCAATGCAAAGCTTCGGCGCGAACACCGTCTGCACGTCGCAATTGAGGCAGCGCTGAGCTTCAGCGAACGCCTGCGCTGCGTCAAAGCCCAGCTCGACCTCGACCTTGATGTTCCTGAGCGCGATGGAGACATCCTTGAGCGGCACTTTGTAGCGCTGATCGTTGGAGATCGCGTTGTCGTAGCTCCATTCGTGGATGCCCATTTTCTGCGACATCAGATTCACCAGCGGAGGAGGCCTCTTGAACAGGTCCTCGCCCTGGCAGAAATTGTCGATGGAGATGGCGGCGTCGTGGCCGTGCGCGACTGCCCAGATGATGTTCTTGGGCCCGAACGCGGCGTCGCCGCCGAAAAATACTTTCGGCTGCGTCGACTGCAGCGTGGTCTTGTCGACGATCGGCAGCCCGGACTTGTCGAACGCGACGCCCGCGTCGCGCTCGATCCACGGAAAGGCATTTTCCTGTCCGACCGCGATGAGCACGTCGTCGCAGGCGAAATGAATTTCAGGCTCGCCAGTCGGTACCAGCCGGCGCCGGCCCTGTTCGTCCTTGGTCGCGGCGACTTTTTCGAACGAGACGCCGGTAAGACGGCCGTCCCCGTGCGTAAATGCCTTGGGCACGTGGTAGTTGATGATCGGAATGCCTTCGTGCATCGCATCCTCTTTTTCCCACGGCGAAGCTTTCATCTCGTCGAAGCCCGAGCGCACGATCACCTTGACGTCGTCTCCGCCCAGACGGCGCGAGCTGCGGCAGCAGTCCATGGCGGTATTGCCGCCGCCAAGGACGATCACCCGCTTGCCGATCTTGTCGACGTGACCGAAGGACACGCTCGACAGCCAGTCGATGCCGATGTGAATATTCTTCGCCGCTTCCTTGCGGCCGGGGAGGTCCAGGTCGCGCCCGCGCGGCGCGCCGCTGCCCACCATCACCGCGTCATAGCCCTCACCCAGCAATCCGGCAAGACTGTCGACCCGTGTGCCGCCGCGGAACTCGATGCCCATATCGAGGATATAGCCCACCTCCTCGTCGATCACCGTTTCCGGCAGGCGAAACTTCGGGATCTGGCTGCGCATCATCCCGCCCGCCTGTGCGTCGCCATCGTAAATCGTGCATTGGTATCCGAGCGGCGCGAGATCGCGCGCGGCAGTGAGCGAGGCGGGCCCGGCACCGACGAATGCGATGCGCTTGCCGTTCTTGCGGGCGGCGCGCTTCGGCAGGCGGTGGCGGATATCGTCCTTCTTGTCGGCGGCGACGCGCTTCAGGCGGCAGATCGCCACCGGCTCGGGTTTGATGTCGTCGCCCTCACCCTCCTCCACGCGTCCGCGACGACATGCAGGCTCACAAGGCCGGTCACAGGTGCGGCCCAGAATGCCGGGAAAGACATTGGATTGCCAGTTGATCATGTAGGCATCGCTGTAACGCCCGGCGGCGATTAACCGTATGTATTCGGGAACAGGGGTATGGGCCGGACACGCCCATTGACAATCGACAACCTTGTGAAAGTAATCCGGTGTCGCGATGTCCGTCGGCTTCAAACCTAATCCTCCGTTTCGGGGCGATCCGGCGCTTCGCGTCCATTCGCCTTTTCTGGCCTATGGAAGCCTGGCTGCGCGCGTGTCGGGACTCCCGCTAAGTGCCGCGATATTACGCCTCCCGCACTCAGGTGAAAAGGTCTTTGCTTTCAAT
>DAIQRF010000052.1:0-688 GCA_036786505.1 Casimicrobiaceae bacterium
CCCTTGTACCGGTCGACCGCGGCCTCCCCGGCGTTGTAGGCTGCCACCGCAAGCGTCACCTGGCCCTCGTAGTACGCGAGCAGCCATCGCAAATACGCGAGGCCGCCCTGGACATTGTCCTTGACGTTGAGACGATTCGCGACCTTGAAGCGCGCCGCGGTCGCCGAGATGAGCTGCATGACGCCGCGCGCGTCCTTGACCGAACGCGCGTCGGGCCGGAAATTCGACTCCGTGGCGATGACCGCGAGGGCCAGCCGCGGCTCGATCGCATATTGCGGCGCGATACTTACGACCAGTTCCGCGATCTTGCGCTTGTCCGGCGGCAGATCCGCAAACGGGTCCGGACCGTCGTCCATGAGCGCGACGGGCGGATCGGGCTCCGGCGGCCGCATGCAGTCCGGAACCACGCCATGATCGTCGCCGACGTACTTCTGCATCTTTCGAGCGTAGACATGACCTGCGGCCGCCGCGCGCGCGAAAAGGAGCGCGGCCATCGCGTCGCTGCGCGCGACGCCGCGCCCGTTGGCGTACATCCAGCCCAGGCTGAACATGGCTTCGGCATCGCCCGCACGTGCGGCTTCGCAATACAATAGCGCGGCCCTGCGCTGATCCTTGGGCACGCCCTCGCCGTGCTCGTAGGCGAGTGCCTGCGCGAGCAGGCCGCTTTTCGCGTCCGCTGCCGGCACGA
>DAIQRF010000052.1:698-3749 GCA_036786505.1 Casimicrobiaceae bacterium
GCATGGCGGCCAGCAGCAAACCCGCGGCGGTGGACGCGCCGCGCGCGATCGGGCGCGATTCACGCCGCACCGCGAACATCCTGAGCCAGCGGTTCACGCCCGGGACCGTCCGCAGCCGCCAGCGCCTCGTACCATGGCAGCGCTTCGCGCAAGCCCGCACGCGGGTCGTGGGTCGGGCGATATCCCAATAGACGACGCGCCTTGGAGATATCCGCCTGGGAATGTCGAACGTCTCCCGCTCGGAAATCGCCATGCACCGGCGCCGCGATGCGCAGCTCCGGGTGGCGCTCGATCAACGACTGCTTGAGCGTCGCGAAAAGATCGTTGAGCGACATCTTGCCGCCCACCGCGATGTTGTACACCTGCCCCATCGCCCCCTCCACATCGGTCGTTGCCGCGAGGAGGTTCGCCTGGACGACGTTGGCGACGTAGCAGAAATCGCGCGTTGTCTCGCCGTCGCCGTTAATGGTGACCGGACCGCCGGCGAGCATTGCCGCCGCCCATCGCGGAATCACCGCCGCGTATGCGCCTTGCGGATCCTGCCGCGGCCCGAAGACATTGAAGTAGCGAAGTCCCACCGTGGCAATGCCATAGCAGCGATCGAAGACTCGGGCGTAGAGCTCGTCGACGTACTTGGTGACCGCATAAGGCGAGAGCGGGAGCCCGATTTCGTCTTCCACCTTGGGAAGGCCGGGATGGTCGCCGTAAGTCGAGCTCGACGCAGCGTAAACAAAGCGCTTCACGCCCGCGTCGCGCGCGGCCACCAGGACGTTCAGGAATCCCGTAGCATTGGCGGCGTGCGTGGCAAGGGGCTGCTCGATCGATCGTGGCACCGAGCCAAGCGCTGCCTGATGCAATACGACGTCGGCGCGCCTGCAGGCGCGAGCGCAGGTGTCCAGGTCGACGATGTCGCCTTCGATGAACGTATGCCGCTGCCACGCGCGCTCGCCGACCGCGCGCCGAACTTCGTCAAGGTTGCGGCGGTGGCCGGTGGCAAAGTTGTCGATGCTGACGACGTCCTGGTCCATGCGCAGCAAGGCTTCGAGCAGATGCGAGCCGATGAACCCGGCGCTGCCGGTCACCAGCCAGCGCCGGCGCCCTCCGCGCAGCGCAGCGCTCACGGCATCAGGTACGGCTGGCGCATCGCGCTCGGGCGCCGGCATCAGAGCCTCCACACATTGACGCCGCGGGCGCGCAGGAGCGCGGCGTCGGCCTGGCACTTGACGTCGACGTATAGGCCACCGTGCTCGAGCTTGCCCACGTAGTCCTCCAGCGGACGCTGCTTGAACGCCCGGTGCGCCACCGCGGCGACGATCGCACGCGAGCGCGGCAGTGCGTCCCACTCCTTGAGCTCGACGCCGTATTCGTGACGTGCTTGCGCAGGATCGGCCACCGGATCGTGCACATGCACCGTCAACCCGTAGGACGCGAGCTCGTGCACGACATCGATGACCCGCGAGTTGCGAATGTCCGGACAATCCTCCTTGAAGGTGAGCCCTAGCACGGTGACGTGCTCGCCGTTCACCGGTGAGCCGCCCTGGATCATCTGCTTGACCGTCTGCTCGGCGACGTACTTGCCCATGCCGTCGTTGATGCGCCGTCCGGCGAGAATGACCTGCGGATGATAGCCCAGCTTATCGGCCTTGTGCGTCAGGTAGTACGGGTCGACGCCGATGCAATGGCCGCCGACGAGGCCGGGACGGAACGGCAGGAAATTCCACTTGGTTCCCGCCGCCTCGAGAACCTCGGTCGTATCGATGCCGATCTTGTGGAAGAGAAGCGCGAGCTCGTTCATCAGCGCGATGTTGAGGTCGCGCTGGGTGTTCTCGATGACCTTCGCCGCTTCCGCGACGCTGATGCTGCTCGCGCGGTACACGCCGGCGGTGACGATGCTGCCGTAGATCGATGCGACCCGCTCGAGCGTTTCGGGCGTGTCGCCCGAAACGATCTTGGTGATTCGCGTCAGGCTGTGCTCGCGATCGCCGGGATTGATCCGCTCGGGCGAGTAGCCGACGAAAAAATCACGTTTCCATTTCGCACCGGAATGTTGCTCGATGACCGGTATGCAGATCTCTTCGGTCGCGCCCGGATAGACCGTCGATTCGAAGACGACGGTCGCTCCGTGCTTGAGGTTCGCGCCCACCGACGCGCTGGCGCTTAGGAGCGGCCCGAAGTCAGGCTGATGCGCCTCGTCGACCGGCGTCGGAACCGCAACGACGATGAAGTTAGCGTCTCGCAACTCGACCGCGTCGGTGGTAAAGCGCAGCCCACTTGCCGCGCGTAGCTCGTCCGGAGAAATCTCGCCGGTGGGGTCGACGCCGTTGCGATACGCAGCGATCTTCGCCGACGAAAGATCGAAGCCTACCGTCGCATAGTGCTTGCCGAACTCGACCGCGAGCGGGAGACCGACGTAGCCAAGGCCGACGACGGCGACGGTAGTGTTGCTGTTCGCGCTCATGTCAGGCGGTTGCTCACGCCGTAGGCGCACACGATGCGGTTTGTCGGCACGCCGATCCCGCGCTGCCGGCCCGACGGGGATCGCCTCACAACGTACCCAGCAGTTTTTCCGCGTCGCTGCGTATCGGCGAAGACTTGTCGAGTTTGATAAGCGTCTCGAGCTCGCGCCGCGCGCCGGCCTTGTCGCCGGTCTTGGCCAGCGCGGTTGCGAGGTGGAAGCGAATTTCGTTGTTATTCGGCGCGAGACCCGACGCCGCGCGAAGCAGATCGAGGCCCTTGCCGGCGTCACCTGTCTTAACCAGCGCCCAGCCGAAGGTATCGATGACGTTGGGCTGATAGGGCGAAAGCACGTAGGCTTTTTCCGCGTAGTCCGTGGCCCTCGCATCTCCGAGCTCGACGAGTACCCAGGCGAGATTGTTCAGAACGATTGCGTTGTCGGGCTGCACCTCGAGCGCTGCCTGATACTTCGCCGCAGCATCCCGATAATCCTTCCTGACCAGACTCTGCTCCGCGAGAAAGACCTGCATCGTAGGGTCCTTGGGGTGCTCCTTGATCCACGTCTCCGCCATCGCTTTGGCTTCGGCGACCTTGTTG
>DAIQRF010000052.1:3759-9837 GCA_036786505.1 Casimicrobiaceae bacterium
TGTTTTGCAGCACAATATAGCGTTTGACCGCAAGGATCGGTATCTGCTGGTGGGTCAACGCGACGCGATACGCAGCGGCTGCCTCGGGCCACTTCTTTTGTGCGGCCAGCACTTCGGCCTCGACCGCAAAGCCGGCGACGCGATCGGGAAATTCCTTCTGCAGCTTGCGCGCCTCCGCGATGGCATTCTCCGGATGGCCCGAGAGCATATACGTCCGCACCAGCGCAACCCAGGCCTGCGCCTCATTGGGCCGATTCGCCAGCTCCTTGCGCAGCGTTCTGATGGCTGCGTCATAGTCCTTGGCCGAGGCCTGTGCTTCGGCGAGCCTTATCAGCGCGACCGAGTTTTCCGGTTGCAGTTGCACCAGCTGCCGATAGGTTTCGAGCGCCTGATTGGCCTCCCCGGCGCGGAGCTGCGCGGCGCCGAGCGCATCGATGATCTGCGCGTCGTTGGGAAATGCGACTTGCGCCGACTGCGCCGCAGCAAGCGCCGCCTTGGCATCCGGAAGATGCGCGTAGTACGCGATGAGCGCCAATCGTGGACGGGGCGACGTTGGATCGGCGGCGACCGCGCGTTCGATCGCGGCCCTGACCTCCTCCGCGGGCCGTCCGGTGATGGCCAGAAGCTCGGCCAGCGCGAGCAGCATCGGGACGTTCTTCGGCTCCTTCTCGATGATTTTTTCATAGCGCTTGCGAGCGTCTTCGGGCTTGCGGTCCTGCGCATCGAGCAGCGCGAGATCGTGGGCCGCGGTGAAGTTGTTGGCTTGCAGCTCGAGCGCCTTTTCAAAGCTCGAACGCGCGTTCTTGAAATCGCGCATTCCCACGTAGACGGTGCCCTTGATGTTGTAGGTGAGCGGATTGGCAGGCTGCTTCGCTTCGAGTTTGGCCACCGCCGCCAGGGCCTGGGTGAATTCCCGGCGCTGCAGCAGCGCCGAGATCAACGCAAGATCGGATTGGTACTGCGAGGAATCCGTTTCGGAAATAGCCTCCAGATCCCGGTAGGCGCGCGCGGTATCGCCTGCGGCGTATCGCGCCTGCGCCAGCCGCACCCTCGCCGTAACGTCTCCTTTGTCGATCGCGTTGGCCCGTTCATAGGCGAGACTCGCCTTTGCAGGCTTGCCCGACGCGAGGTAGGCCTCGCCGGCAGTGCGCAGAAGCACCGGATTGTCGGGCGCCTGCTGGAGCGCCGTTTCGAGCAATTCGACCGCCTGCCCGCCTCTGCCGCTACGCAAATAGGTCAGAGCGAGCATTCGACGCGCATTCACGTCCGTGGGCGCCTGCGCAACCACTTTGCGCAGCATTTCCTCGGCCAAGGAAAACGAACCGAGCTGAAGATTGGCGATGCCCGCCAGATAAAGGCTGGGCAAATGATCCGGTTTGACGGCAAGGATCTTTTGCACCGCCTCACGCGCAGCGGCCGCGTCTCCACGCGCAAAAGTGACCAGTGCGTCCGCGTAGATCGTTCGATATTGCACTGGAGCGATTTTTTTCATCGCGTCCACCTGCGCCGCCGCCTTGTCCAGTTGTCTGGATGTCACGAGCAGCGAAACCAGCGCGAACCGGGCATTGAAGGCCTGGGTGTTCGCTGCGATCGCGCTCTCCAGCGTCTTGATCGCTTCGTCGCGCTTGCCCTGGCTGATCTGCAATTCGGCCTTGACGACCATCGCCCCCGTATCGTTCGGCGTCGCGGCAAGCGCCGCGTCGAGGTCGCGGTACGCTTGGGGGAAGTCGTTCGCCAGCGCATCGAGCTGGGCCTTGATGGTCCACGCCTGTACGTCCGTGGGCCGTTCGGCGAGAACGCCGTCAACTGCCGCCTGCGCGTTCTTGCGATCGCCGGAGCCCAGGTAAGCGAGTGCCATGACATCGCCGAGATCGGCACGGGCGCGCGCGCTTTCGAGCCGACGATTGCCGACTTCGGCGATGAGCTTCTCGTAGTCCCCCTTCGCGAGTAAAGCGCGCCCGAGTACGGGATATGCGTCATCGGGCGAATACTTCAGTTCCAGCGCCTTGCGAATTTCAATGGCTCCAGCGTCCGGCTCGCCGGAATCGAGCAGCGCTTTTCCGAGCAGAAATCTTGCTTCCGCATTGTTCGGCGCTTGCTGCAGCGCGCTCTTGAGCTCGATGATTCCCGCCTTGTAGTCCTCCTTGGCAAGGTAGGTCCTGGCCGACGCGACCAGCGTCGATGGATCGCCTTTGCCACATCCGGCGAGCACGGCGAGCACCAGCAGCGCAATGATTGCGCGCCTCAGATCTGGAAAATTCACGATCAGCATTGTTGTTCCTGAAAAAATTGGAGGCGCCGGTTCACCGGAGCCCGAATCGGTCCATGAGATCGTACAGTGTCGGGCGGCTCACGCCCAGAACCTCCGCAGCCTTGGACAGGTTGCCATTGACGCGGGCGAGCACTCGCACCACGGCGTTCCTTTCCGCCTCGTCACGAACCTGGCGCAGGTTGAGAACGGCAGATTCGGCGTCGCCCGCCGCGATGCCGATGTCGGCATCCCCTATCGTCGACGTCTCGGCCATGATGACCGCGCGTTTGATGACATTCTCGAGCTCGCGCACGTTTCCCTGCCAGACGTGAGAGTCGATCGCCTCGATGGCATCAGGAAGAAGGGTCATGGTGCTGCGACGCTGCTCGGCGGCAAACCGCCGCACAAAACCGTGCGCCAGCAAGGCCGCGTCCCCCTTACGCGCGCGCAAGGGTGGGATTTCGAGGGTGATTTCAGCGAGACGATAATACAAGTCCTCGCGAAATTTTCCGGCAGCGATCTGATCCTTCAGGCTCTGGTGCGTCGCGCACACGATTCGAACATCGACCGCAATCTCCTGACGGCCGCCGATACGCTCGATGACGCGCTCCTGAAGGAAGCGCAGGAGCTTGGCTTGCAGGGAAACAGGAAGATCGCCGATCTCATCGAGAAAAAGCGTTCCGCCGTTTGCCGTCTCGATCCTGCCGAGGGTGAGCTTTGCCGCACCCGTAAATGCGCCCTTCTCGTAGCCGAACAACTCGCTCTCGAGCAGTGTTTCCGGTATCGCCGCGCAATTGATGGCGACGAAGCGCTCCTTTTTGCGCGGCGAGAGGTCGTGCAGCGCCCGGGCAAGCAGTTCCTTGCCCGTCCCCGATTCGCCGAGCAGCAGCAATGTTGCGGACGAAGGCGCGACCTTTTCGACCGTGCGACACACCCGCTGCATCTCCGGATCGCGGGTGATTAATCCCGACAGCGCCGGAGACTGGTGCATGCTTTGAAGGCGCCGATTCTCGACCTGCAGCTCGTGAACCCGAAACGCGCGGTCGATGGTCCATAAAAGGATCTGCGGCTCGAACGGCTTGGTGCAGAAATCATGCGCGCCCAGCGCGATGCTCTTCAGCGCGTTCACGCGATCATTCTGTCCGGTGAGGACGATGACCTTGGTTTCCGGCGCCAGCGTGTGGATCTGTTCGAGCAACTGCAGTCCCTCGCTCGGGTCATCCGGATTGGGCGGCAGGCCGAGGTCCATGGTGACGACTGCCGGCTCGCAACGGCGCAGTTGCGCAATCGCCGACTCGCGATCGGCTGCCATGATCGTTTCGTAGCGATCGAACGCCCATTTCATCTGCTTTTGCAGTGCGGGGTCGTCTTCGACAATGAGCAGGGGCTTGCGCGGTTCGGTCATGCAACTTCTCGCAGAGACGCCGCCGGAAACTCCGCTCCGTCGCCGATCGGAAGCAGGACGCGCACGCAGGTGCCCGCGTTCGGCGTGCTCTCGATCAGCACCTGCCCGCCGAGACCCACCACGTACTGCGCACTCTCGTATACCCCGATGCCCATTCCCGTCTTTTTTGTCGTCTCGAACGGCTTGAACAGGCGCTCTCTGACGAATTCCTTGCTCATGCCGACACCGGTGTCCGCGACTTCGATGACCGCATAGTCGCCGTCGCGGCGCAATCGAATGGCGACGCTGCCGCGATCCGCCGTTGCGTCGAGCGCGTTTTGAACCAGATGCCCGATGACGTGCTCGAGGCGGTCCTCGTGCCCGGATGCAACAACCTTGCCGGAGACTTCGAGCTGTATCGACGGTTCGGGTCCCGCTTTGGCAGCGCACACTCTGCGGATCACCGGCACCAGGTCGACCGGTCGCGGGTTCTCGACCGGCGTGGCGCTGGTTCGCAACTGTAACATGAGCTTGTTCATGCGTTCGACGACGTGCTCGACCGTCGAC
Source organism: Casimicrobiaceae bacterium (assembly GCA_036786505.1). GTDB lineage: Bacteria > Pseudomonadota > Gammaproteobacteria > Burkholderiales > Casimicrobiaceae > PALSA-1003. Next base: position 7,962 of record DAIQRF010000052.1, read on the forward strand.
AGCATGTCTTTCTGAAATTCCGGATTGTGCCGATGCCGCTCGGCGTTGTTGAGCATCAGCGAGAGCTGGGCCACGAGGTTCTTGAGATCGTGCACGACAAACGCCGACATGCGGTTGAAGGCGTCGAACTTTCGCGCCTCGAGGAGCGCTTCGGTCGCATGGAACTGACCGATGTAACTTGCTGCCTGGCGGCTCGCCGTCTTCAGCAGATCGCGCACTTCCCAGTCGACTTCGATCGCCGCCCTGGGCGTGGTGAGCACGGCAAAACCGACCATGTCCTTGCCGGAAGCGAGCGGAACCACGAGCCAGGCGTTGGCAATCGATGCGAGCCATGTGGGCAGGACCAAGCCCTCATAGCGCTCGGGGAACGATGCGTATTCGTGTAGATCGATCACCCACGCGAGGCGCCTGAGAAAAGATGCAAACGGGCTCTCCTCGTTCTCGATCGCCTCGAGCGCAGGCAGATTCCAGCGCGCCGTCTGCTGGAAACCGCGACCTTCGGTCTTGAGCCACAGCGCGCCGGCGGGACTCTCCACCAGATTTGCAAGCGCGACGATCGCTCGCTCCTGGATCGCCGGACTCGAGGTTTCCGTAGAAAGCGCGCGCGTAAATCTGAGCCATTCTTCGCGATAGTCGAATCTGTAGGAAAAGAAATGCTTGCTGATGAATACCTTGAGCTTCGACCTCGCGCTGCCGGAAGAGGCCACAAGCGCCAGAAAAAGAACCGCGGCGAAGAAGACCTCGATTTGCAGCGCCCGCCCCCAGTCGCCGCTGAAATAGCGTACGTAGTAACCGGCCGCGGCGATCGCCAGGACAAACGCGCCTGAGACAAGCAATGCGGTTGACTGGAATACGACATTGCGGGACAAATGCATTTCGACGGTCCAGCCCGTGTTGCGCGCCGTCGAAATCGCAATGAAGGGAATGACCAGCGCATTGGCGATAGCCCGCGCGACCCAGATATCGACGTCAAGGCGCGAAAAAAGCATCGCGTCGGCGTAGAGGAAGAGATCGAAACCGAAAATGCCGCCCAGCGCCATGCACAGCGGCTTGATGCGCCAACGCACCTGTGGATCCGCGCGCCTGAAAAGTTGCTCGACGAGCGTCAGGCCGAAAATCGCAAGGCCGATGTGCAGACCGGACTCGATGCGTTGGCTTTGCGAACCGACTGCGTCGGCGATCGGCAGATTCACCGAAAGCGCTATGTTGCCCAGCAATGCCGCAACGACCGCCGCGACGAGCCAGCGCGGTCCGCCGGCCCGCCATTCGTCCTCAACACGTTCGTTTCGCGCGCCCGCGAGCAAGTCGACGACGAACAGGAACCAGATCGCATACCTTGCCGCATCGGCGGCATTGGCGGCGAGTCCGGTCAATGCCGACGGCCACACCGCAACCGCAAAGCCGGCGAACGCCCAGAGTGCCGTGGCAAGTATCGTCGCGAATAGCAACGCGCCGCGCATGCTGCGTCGCCACCCCAGGCCGACGCGGATCGCAAAGGCGAGGTACCCGACGGCTGCAAGGCCGTAACTCCAGGCCGCGATCGTGGCGATGACACCGTTCAATGGATTCAAGGGTTCCGGGGCAAACGTGACGGAATTCTAACGCGGCGCCACTCTGGCAGAAAGCCCGTGCGTGCGCGATACCGCTGCAGGAAAATGCCGCGGTCGATTCCACAAGCACAGCGGCGAGGCTTCGCGGTGTCGCAGGAGCAGCAACCGATGCTTCGTAACAGCCTACCGCGCACCCTCCCCAAGCAGAACGACCCTTACCGTCTCGAGAATGATAAGCAGATCGAGGAGCAGCGTATGGTTCTTCACGTAGTACAGATCGTACTCCAGCTTCCTGACCGCCTGCTCGACGGTGCCGCCGTAGGAAT
>DAIQRF010000053.1:0-3009 GCA_036786505.1 Casimicrobiaceae bacterium
GTGGCAGCGGAGCTCCCAATAATCCCTTCAAGCCCGGCCCGCCTCCGATTGGCCCATTGTTCGTTCTGCCTCCGACGGCCGTGGTCTACTCACATACGCCAGCAACGCTTCAGGTTACCGGCGGCTCACCTCCCTATCAGGCGTTCTCCAGTAATTCAGCGGTGCTTCCGGTGGCGCAAAACGTGGACACCGGGATCATCGTGCTCGTTCCGGGCGACGTCGCCGCGGATACCGTGGTCATCATCACGGTGCAGGATGCAATCGGTCAGACCGCGACCTCGTCGGTAACGGTTCGTCCGGCGCCATTGTTCAACACGCTGACGATAGTCCCGAGTCGCACCGCGTGCGGGACCAACGCGGTATGTTCCGGCGACACCGCGACCGCGACGGTGCAGGTCACCGGCGTGGCCGGCGCAGGAATCCCCAACCGTCAGGTAAAATTCGACGTCGTCCTGGGCGCGTTCGGCATTCAGAGCAGCAATCCGGGGCAGCCGCTTGTTTCGTCGCTGACGGTCGTGTCCGACGCCAACGGAACCGCTCGCGTCGTATTGCAGGCGGGGCTAAACGTCCCGACCCAACCGGCGGAGATACGCGCCACCGACCTGACCACCGGCAACTCGGTGACGGCTTCGTTCACCATCGTCCAGCAGACCGACGGCTCGGCCATCCTGTCGGTGATCCCGCCGACAGTGACGATCGCCGGGGCCGACACGGCGCACTGTTCTTTCGGCTTCCGCATTGACTACTTCATCTATGGCGGCACCCCGCCGTACCGCATTTCGTCGACCTTCCCGGACGCGGTGACGCTGGTCAATTCGACGGTCAATAGCTCGGGCGGTTCGTTCGAGGCCATCACCAACGGCACCTGCGTCGACCCGCTGGTATTTACCATCGTCGATGCGATCGGGCGACAGGTAACGGCGCAACTGAGCAACAAGCCGGGCACCACGCCCGTCGCGCCGCCCACTCCGGCGCCGGCGTTGGTGATCACGCCCGCAACCGTGCCGGGTACGGGATGCAGCACTAGCAGCAAGACGTTCACGTTCATCATTAACGGTGGAACGCCTTCATACAACGTCAGTGCCGTGATCAATCCGGGCGGAACCAACGCCGCGGTCAATCCGCAAGTTGTCGGGTCATCCGGTGGGACAGTGCAAGTGACCATACCGATGCAGGCCGGAGCTACCACAACCTCGGTTGTGGTTGTGGACCAAAGCTCGCCGCAGAAGTCGGTCACCGCCACCATCACCTGCAGCTAAACGGGGGCAGGGGCCGATGAATGAGGCCCCACTCATAGCGAAAACGGCGCCTTGCGGCGCCGTTTTCTTTCTTGCCGCGTATCGTCAGCCCGGAAGCACCGCGCGGAGATCGTCCACAGCAATGTCGCCGCGTATCGTCGCCCGTCCCAGCGCTTCCAGCAGCACCAGGCGCAGCTTTCCTGCCTCGACCTTCTTGTCTCGCGCCATCAGTTCCAGATAACGCTCGGCCCCCAGCGCTGGCGGACGGACCGGCAACCCGAACCGGGACAGAAGTTGCCGCAGCCGGCCGTTTTCCGCGACCGGCATGCCCGTCACGCGAACCGAAAGCTCACCGGCAAGCACCATCCCGGCGGCAACCGCCTCCCCGTGTAGCCAGGTGCCATATCCGGTGCCGACCTCGATCGCATGCCCGAAGGTATGTCCGAAATTGAGCAAGGCGCGTTGGCCCGTTTCGCGCTCGTCGGCGGCGACGATCTCCGCCTTGATGCGGCAGCTCTCATGGATCGCCTGCGCTACGGCCGCATCGCCACGCCCGCGCAATGGCAGGACGTTGGACTCGAGCCAGGCAAAGAGCTCCGGCGAGCGAATGGCGCCGTATTTCACGACCTCAGCCAGACCGGAGGCGTACTCGCGATCGGGCAAGGTAGAGAGCGTGGCGCTGTCGATGATGACGGCCGAGGGCTGGTAAAAGGCGCCGATCATGTTCTTGCCCAGCGGGTGATTCACCGCCGTCTTGCCGCCGACCGAGGAATCCACCTGCGCCAGCAGTGTCGTCGGTATCTGCACCAACGGCATGCCGCGCTGATAGGTCGCGGCGGCGAACCCCGCGAGATCGCCGATCACGCCGCCGCCCAACGCAATCAGCATGGTCGAGCGCTCGGCCTTGAGCTCCAGCAACCGGGTATGGATCTCGTAAAGCGCGGCCCAGTCCTTGTGCGCTTCACCGTCCGGCACGACGATGACGTCGTAACGCACGCCGGCGCGCTCGAGGCCCTTCTGCAGCGGACCAAGATGATGCGCCGCGACCACCGGGTTGGTGACGATGACCGCGCGCCCGGACCGCGTGCTCGGCAGCAGCTCGCCGATCCCGGTCAGGAGCGCGGTGCCGATATGAATCGGGTAGCTTCGCTCGGCAAGATCAACCGCCAGCGTGCGCCTCGGTGTCCCCCGCAGCGTCGTCATTACGCCCGCGCTGCCGCGCGAAGCTGCTGCTCGAGTCGCTGGGCCAGCCGGATGACTTGCTCCTGATCGGATTCGATGACGAAATCGGCGGTTTCCCGGTAGAGGGGATCGCGCGCCGCGTAGAGATCTTTCAGGCGCTGAAATGGATCGGGGGCCTGCAGAAGGGGCCGATGCTTGCTGCGGCGGGTGCGCTCCCACAGCGTTTCCGGCGTTGCATGCAGGTACAGCACGGTCCCGTTTTGCTTGAGGCGCTCGCGATTGGCGGCCCGCAGCACCGCGCCGCCGCCGGTGGCCAGCACCGCATTCATGTGCTCCACGTACTCCGCTACCACGGCTTCTTCCCGATCGCGAAAGCCGGGCTCGCCTTCGAGCTCGAAAATGACCGCGATCGATACGCCCAGGCGCTGCTCGAGCTCAACGTCGGCGTCGTAAAAGCGCTTGTCGAGCCGTTTGGCGAGCAGTCGACCGAGCGTCGACTTGCCGCTACCCGGCATGCCGATCAGAAATAAATTGCCCCGATGCATCTGCATCAGGGCATTTTATTGCAATCCTCGGGCCGGCGCGAGCT
>DAIQRF010000053.1:3109-9782 GCA_036786505.1 Casimicrobiaceae bacterium
CCCCGATGCATCTGCATCAGGGCATTTTATTGCAATCCTCGGGCCGGCGCGAGCTGGTGGCGGGTCAGAACAACCTAGCGTACCGCCGTGACCGATTCCTTGACGACGCGCGGCGTCAGGAAAATGAGCAGCTCGGTCTTTTCAACGTTCTTGTTGGTCGTCTTGAAAAGATAACCGACGACGGGCAAGTCGCCAAGGAATGGCAGCTTGGTAACGTCGTTGTTGACCGTTTCCTCGTAGATACCGCCGATTACCGCAGTGTCACCGTTGTTGACGGCAATCTGCGTGGTGACATTCTTGGTGTCGATCGCGGGCACCGTGAAGCCGCCACCGAGGTTGACCAGTTGTCCGACCGAATCCTTGCGAATTTCCACGGTCATGATGATCCGGTTGTCCGGTGTGATCTGCGGCGTCACATCCAGCCTGAGCACCGCCTTTTTGAACTGCACCGTCGCGGGACTATTGGCGGAGCCCGGGGTCACGTATGGAATCTCGGTGCCCTGCTCGATGCTCGCCTTCTGGTTGTCCGCCGTCACGACGCGCGGACTGGAGACGACCTTGCCGCGGCTGTCGGCTTCGAGTGCGGACAGCTCGAGATTGATCAGGTTGCCGCTGCCCAGGTTGATCAGCGTCAGCGCCAGTTGGCCGGCCGGGTTGGGGACCGGCAAGTTGACGTTGAGCTGCGGCGAGTCGGAATAACCTGCCGATCCAAGCCCCGACGCAAGCTCATAAGGCGTCTGGGTCCGGGGATCCCGGGTCAGGGTGTTGCCGCTGGTGTGCACGACCGGCTGCGTGTTGAGGCTGCCGCCGAATCCGCCCGCGTAGCGCTTGTTGAGCGTGAAGCCTGTCTGCATTCCGAAGCGCACGCCAAGCTGGCGGCTGAACTTATCGTCGGCGACGACTATGCGGCTCTCGATCACCACCTGGCGCACGATGATGTCGATCTGCCGGATGAGCCGGCGCACTTCTTCCAGCCGTGCCGACGTATCTTGCACGAACAGGATATTGGTTCGCGCGTCGACCACCGCATTGCCGCGCTTGGAGAGGAACTTCCCGTCCTTGTCGGACAGGAGCTTTTGTACCGCATCCGCCTTCTGATAGTTGAGCTGGAACATCTCGGTTTGCAATGGCTCGAGATCGCTTATCTGCTGCTGGGCTTCAAGCTGCTGCTTTTCCTTGACCGCAAGCTCCTCGCGCGGCGCGATCAGAACGACGTTGCCGTTCTTGCGCATGTCGAGACCCTTGGTCTGCATGATGATGTCCAGCGCCTGATCCCAGGGAATGTCCTTGAGCCGCAGCGTCAGACTACCGGTCACGGTGTCGCTGGTGATGATATTGAGGCCGGTGAAATCGGCGATCACCTGCAGCACGGCGCGTACCTCGACGTTCTGGAAGTTGAGCGACAGCTTCTCGCCCTTGTAGCCGGCGCGCGTGCCCTGCGTCAGCTTGTTCGGATCTTCCTGAATCGGTTTGATCTCGATGATGAAGCGGTTGTCGGTCTGGTAGGCCGAGTGCTCCCAGAGGCCCTTGGGCTCGATGACCATGCGGGTGTTGCCGCCTTGCGAGAACGTGTCGACGCTGACCACCGGGGTGGCGAAATCGCCTACGTCGAGCCGGCGCTCGAGGTTGCGCGGCAGCGTGGTCTTGATGAAATCGACAATCAGCGCCTTGCCTTGCTGCCGGATATCGATTCCGGTGCTGTTGTCCGACAAGTCGACAATGATGCGGGCTTCGCCATTCTTGCCGCGCCGGAAATCGACGTCGCGGAGCACGTGCGTCGCCTCACCCGGCCGCGCTTCGGCGAATCTCGACACCGTAGGCGTATCGGCCGCCAAGCCGGCCTGCTCGGTCAGCGTCACCAGCACCGTATTGCCCTCGATCTGCGTTTCGAAGGTCTGCGGCTTGTTGAGATTGAATACCACGCGGGTGCGGTTTCCCGCTTGAACTACGTTGACGCTGCGCAGCGCCGCGTCGCCGACCTCTTGTGCCGAGCGGCCGAGCCCGTTGCCGGTGTCGGGAAAATCGAGCGCAATGCGCGGCGGATTGTTGATCGCGAATCCAGCCGGTGGATTGGCGAGCGGAGCCTTCAAGGTGAACTTGACGACCGTGCGCCCGGAGCTTCCCTTGGACACGGTCAGCCCCTCGAGGCTGTTCGCGACCTGCGCGAGCGCCTGGCCGATTCCCAGAATAACGAGGGCGGCACCGAGGGCGGCGGCGCCTCCCCAGGCGCGCCAGCGGGGTCGATTCAATGTAGTGGATGGCACCGGGCTCATTTGCGTCGCTCCTGTCTTTGGTCCGCCTCCGCGAGCTGGATGGTGCTCGATCGCTCCGTCCAGTCGCCGGAGCCGTCCTGCACCAGCTCCTTGAGCCGAATTTCGGCATCGTCAATACCGACGACGACTCCGAAGTTCTGCCCCATGTAGTTGCCGACCTTGACCTGATAGACGTCCTTGTCGGTCGTGCGCATCAGCGCAAATCTGTTCTTGCCGCGTTGCAACGTGCCGACCATCGCCAGCGACTCCAACGGGAAAGCTTCCAGCGGCTCCTTGCGCCGAGCGAGATCCGGTGCGAGCTTGCTGGCGCCTTTTACCGGTTCGATCTTGCGCGGACGAAACGGATCGGGCAGATCGAACGCGTTGTATGCGAAAGGCTCATAAGGCTTTACTTGCGGCAGCGGGTCGAGCTTGCCCTTGACCCCTTTACCCTGCTCCTGCATCCACGCTTTCAGGTCCTCGTGCTGTCCGCCGCATCCAACGATGGAGACAGCGATGGCGAGACACATGGCCAGCCGCCTGATCATTTTTTGCCCTTGTCCTTCGCATCCTTCGCCGCCTTGCGCTGTTTCGCGACTTCTTCCTCATCGAGATAGCGAAAGGTCTTGGCCGTCGCTTCCATGGTCAGTGTGCCCTTGTCGTTGACGATGCCGACATCGTTCAGGGTCACGATTCGCGGCAGCTGAGCGACGTCGCTGGCGAACGCTCCCATGTCGTGATAATTGCCGGTGATACGAACGCTGATCGGCAGCTCGGCGTAAAAATCGGCCATTCGCTCCTGCGTCGCCGGCCTGAACAATTCGAATTGCAAACCGCGCCCGAGCCCGGCCTGGTTGATGTCGGTCAGCAGCGCGTCCATCTCGGATTTGTTGGGCAGTTGTTTCAGAAGCGCGCCGAAAGATTGCTCGATTTCCTTGAGCTGCTGCACGTACAGGTCGAGGTTGACCGCCTTGGCCTTCTTGGACGCGTACGCGTCTCTGAGCTTGATCTCCTCGTCCTGGACCTTGTCCAGCGCCTCGAACTGATCGCGCCAGTCAAAAAACCCTCCGGCCACGAGGATGAGCAAGAACAGGACGCCGAGAATCATGATCTTGGGCAGCAGCGGCCAATTCCCGGCATCGCGGATGTTCAGCCGGCGAATGTCGTCGAGCGTCATGCCTTGCCCCCTTTGGCTGCCGCCGCAGCCGGCGCGCCTGGCGCTTTTCCGGGCGCGCCGGGAGCGGTCGAGTCGGTCAGCCGTTTCACCTGCAGGTTGAGGATGAACTCATTGACCTTCTGCTTTTCCAGCGGCACCGATTTGATCTCGACCAGCTCAGGCGAGGTAAGCCACGGCGAGCTTTCGATGTTGCGCATCAGCGTCGATACCCGGGCGTTGGACTGCGCGTAGCCGACCAGCGTCACGCGGCCACCGGTTTGCTTCACCGATTTGAGATACAGTCCGTCCGGCAGCTGCCGCACCAGTTGGTCGAGCAGGTGCACCGCTTCGGTACGATTGGCTTGCAGCGTCTCGACGATCTGCTTGCGCGCCAGCAGCGCCTGCGTTTGCTCGCGCAGCTTGTCGATTTCCTTGATCTGCTCGTCGAGCTTCACGATTTCGTCCTGGAGCAGCTTGTTGCGGTTGCCCTGATTGTCGATGCGCGCTGCGATCACAACGTGAACCAGTCCGACGACCGCGATGCCCAACACCACGAGTCCGATCGCGAGCGATACGAACTGGCGCTGCCGCGCCTGACGTTTTTGCTCGCGGTGAGGAAGTAGGTTGATGCGGACCATGACTAGTCGAAGCCCCTCATGGCCAGGCCACACGCGATGAGCAGCAGGGGCGCGTCGGCGGCAAGCTGGCGCGGGCGGACACGGTCGGACCCGGACATGCTCGCGAACGGGTTGGCAACCATGGTATTGACCCCCGCTCGCTTGGCCACCAGTTCGTCAAGGCCCGGCAGCAGCGCGCAGCCGCCGGCAAGCACTACCTGGTCCACCTGACTGTAGGAAGTCGAGGTGAAGAAGAACTGCAGCGCGCGTGTCACCTCGAGCGCGAGGGTTTCCATGAACGGCTGGAGCACGTCGGCGTCATAATTCTCCGGCAGACCGGCATTTTTCTTCGCCGATTCGGCTTCTTCGGGTGATAAATTGAACGCGCGCTGGATATCGTGTGTAAGCTGGTTGCCGCCAAATGCCTGATCCCGAGAAAACAGGATCTGATTGTTGCGCAAGACGTAAAAATGCATGACGTGTGCGCCGATGTCGACCAGAGCGATGTTCTGGTCGCGGCCGTTGGCCGGAAGCGACGGCGAGATCATCACGAACGCTTCTTCGGTGGCGTAAGACTCGACGTCCATGACCCGAGGCTTGAGTCCGGCGGCATCGGCGATCGCCACCCGGTCCTCGACCTTTTCCTTGCGCGAGGCCGCAATCAGAACTTCGACTTCCTCAGCATTGTTAGGCGCCGGTCCAAGAATCTGGAAATCGAGGTTGACCTCGTCGAGCGCAAAAGGGATGTACTGGTTCGCCTCGGCCTCGACCTGGAGCTCCAACTCCTCCTCGCTCTGGCCCGTCGGAACGATGATTTTCTTGGTAATCACCATCGCCGTCGGCAACGCCATGGCGATGTTGCGGTTTCGGCTGCCAAGGCGCTTGTGCGCCCTGCGCAGCGCCTCGGCCACCTGGTCCAGGTTGGCGATATTGCCGTCGGTGACCACGTCCTTGGGCAGGGGCTCGATGGCATACCGTTCAAGCCGATAGGAGCCCTTTCCCGTTTCCGAGAGCTCGACCAGCTTGAGCGCAGACGAGCTAATATCGACGCCGATCAATGGCGGCGACTTCGTCTGCAAGAAAGCAAACGCAGAACCGAGTTTTTCCTTCAGCATGGGAGGCTTAGGCAGATTACATATAAACTACATTAAATAGTAGCAGCAAGTATAAAGCATGTAAAACTGTTTTTTTCAAGTTTATTCTGGCGTCTAACCCTGCATATAATCGCGGCTCCCGCCCCGCTGCCCAGTAACTTTCATTCACCCATGCTAAAGCGCTGGCTCATCTATCTGGCGTCCGTCCTGTTTGGGTTGGCGCTGGTCGGGGCCCTATTGGTGGCGTTCGTCTTTGCGCTCCTTTATCCCACTTTACCGTCGCTTGAGACGCTGACTGACTATCAGCCCAAGATCCCGCTGCGGATCGTCTCGGTGGAAGGGGCGCTGCTGGGAGAATTTGGCGAGGAACGGCGGGCACTCGTCAAAATCAAGGATGTGCCGGACTTGATGCGCCAGGCGATCCTCGCCGCCGAAGACGAGCGGTTCTACCAACACGGCGGCGTCGATTATCTGTCGGTCCTTCGCGCCGCTCTGGCCAATATGAGCGGCGGAACCCAGCAAGGTGCCGGGACCATCACCATGCAGGTCGCGCGCAACTTCTTCCTGACTCGGGAGCGAACGCTTACTCGCAAGCTGCGCGAGGTCCTACTTGCGTACAAGATCGAGAATAACTTGTCGAAAGACAAGATTCTCGAACTTTACGTCAACCAGATTTTTCTCGGCCAACGGGCCTACGGCTTTGCTGCAGCCTCGCAAATCTATTTCGGCAAGCCGCTGTCGCAAGTCAGCGTCGCCGAAGCCGCGATGCTGGCGGGATTGCCCAAGGCTCCATCCGCCTATAACCCCGTCGCGAACCCGAAACGCGCTCAGTTGCGCCAGTTCTATGTTCTTCGGCGAATGCACGATTTGCATTTCATCAATGATGGGCAATTCAAGCAGGCCCAGGAAGCGCCCCTGGTCGTCCGGCAGACGCTCAAGGACAACACCGCGCACGCCGAATTTGTCGCGGAAATGGTCCGCTTGGCGATGGTCGAGGCCTATGGCGAGGAGAGCTATACCCGCGGCCTCACCGTCTACACGACCATCCGCAAGGCCGACCAGGACGCAGCGTACGCTGCCGTTCGCCGCGGCGTGTTCGAGTACGATCGGCGCCACGGCTATCGGGGACCCGAGGCTTTTATCAGTCTTCCCTCGGACGCGGCGCAGCTCGAGGACGCGCTCGACCGCGCCTTCGAGGACACGACCGACAGCGAAAACCTGGTCGCCGCCATCGTCCTGCAAGCAACGCCGTCCGAGGTCAAGGCGGTGCAAAGCGATGGCGAAGTGATCTCTATCACCGGCGACGGACTCAAATTCGCCGCACGCGCGCTCGGCGACAAGGCCCCATCCGCAATACGCATCCGCCGCGGCGCGGTGATCCGCGTCGGCCAGGACGACAAAAACCGCTGGCAGATCGTGCAGGTACCTCAGGTCGAGGCCGCGTTCGTGTCGATCCGGCCCAGCGACGGAATGATTTATTCGCTGGTAGGAGGGTTCGATTTCGAGCGCAGCAAGTTCAACCATGTAACCCAGGCATTTCGACAACCCGGCTCC
>DAIQRF010000054.1:0-8406 GCA_036786505.1 Casimicrobiaceae bacterium
GCCGTTTTGTTTTCGGCCGACGCTCACTGCGCACCGTGCGATCTATAGTAAGACATGAACGAAGCGACGCAGCGTCTGTTTTTCGCGCTCTGGCCCGACGCATCCACTTCCGACGCGCTCGCGACGCTGGCGCAACAGATCGCGGCCGAGTCCGGTGGCCGTCCAACGGCTCCCGGCAACGTCCACCTGACGCTCGCATTTCTCGGCGACCAGCCGCGCCGCATCGCCCGCGAATTGAGTGCCGCTGCCGCGCGAATTTCAGCGCCTCCGTTCGATCTTGTTTTCGACCGGGTGGACTCCTGGCGCAAGAACGCCATCGCCTGGGCAGGAGTTCAAAATATGCCGCCGCCGCTGGTCGAGTTACAGCAGGCGATCACCCGATCGCTGCTGGTTAGCGGTCTGCAGCCGGACGAGCGGCCCTTTGCCGTTCATGTCACCTTGGCACGCCGAATCGCTGCTGTCGTGCGGCGTCCGCTTGCGCCGCCACTGGTGTGGCACGTCACCGCATTTGCCCTTGTCGCGTCGGAACTGGCGGCCGCGGGCGCACGCTATCGAGTGTTGTCCCGCTGGCCGCTGGTCGCCACGGCCTGAAGTGGTGAAAGAGATCGATCGCGACGCGCGGTGCTTTGCGCTCGATTGAATACCTTAGCCGCGCGCGACCGGCCGCTCGGGAACGGCGATCCATTCGCTCCAGGAGCCCGGATACAGACGCGATCCCGGCAGGCCGGCAACGGTCATCGCCAACACATTGTGACAGGCGGTCACACCCGAGCCGCATTGGTGGACCACCGACGCCGGTGGCGCATTCCCCAGCAGCGTCTGGAATTCGGCGCGGAGTTGCAGCGCAGGCTTGAAGGTGCCTTGCGCGGTGAGGTTTGCGGTGTAGGGACGATTGACGGCGCCCGGAATGTGACCGGCCACCGGGTCGATCGGCTCGACGTCCCCACGATACCGCTCGGGCGCACGGGCATCGATCACGGTGAATGCGCCGTCATGGAGATGTTCCACGATCTCGCGCGCCGACGCGGTAGGCATCGGTTGCCTGGCAATGAATGTCGCGGGCTGTACGTGCGGCTCCTCCGCGGTCAGCAATTGACCCTCCGCCATCCACCGATCGAGTCCGCCGTCGAGAACTGCCGCCGCGGCATGGCCCAGCCATTGCAACAGCCACCACAACCGCGCCGCCCACATGCCGTTGTTCTGATCGTAGACGATGACTTGCCTGGAATCGTCGATGCCTGCGCGGCTGAACGTCGCGACGATGTCGGCGACCCGCGGCAGCGGATGCCGCCCGTTGGCGCCGGTCTTGGCGCCCGACAGTTCGCGTTCCATGTGCATGAACTGGGCGCCCGCGATGTGCGCCGCGCGATAAGCCCGCTCGCCGGCATCGACGTCGGCGAGATTGTGCCGGCAATCGACGATGACGAACGCCGGGTCAGGAAGACGCACGGCGAGCTCCGCCGCCGCTATCAGTGTTGTGTACGGCATGGCGTGCACCGGCGCCACCGCTATCCGCCGCTCGACAAGCGCGGCACGATAGAACCCTGAGACGACATGGCGCCGCTCAAAACAGCGTTCCGGTAATCGGCCACACTTCGAGAGACCCGAGGTCCAGCGACTGCAAGCTGCTTTCGAGGGTTTTGCGGTCGCCGACGGCTATCACCACCATGCCCGCCGGATCGAGATAGCGTCGCGAGAGCGCTTGCAACGCCGGCGCGGGAGTCGGTGCCGCCGACGCCTTCGAGCAGCTTGTCGGCCATCCCGCGCGCAACGTGCTTGCTGCCGGTAAACATCATGTGCTCGAACAGGTGCGCGAATCCGGTCCTGCCCGGCTCTTCGTTCGCCGCGCCGACGTGGTACCAGATATCGACCGCGACCAGCGGCAGGGTACGGTCCTGCGACAGGATGACGTCGAGACCGTTGGCCAGACGATATTTTTCGTACGGAATACTCGGTGGCGCCGCGGCGGACACAATGGACGCATGTAGCGACGCGTGCAGCGATATCGCCACCGCGCCGACCGCCAGTAGTCTTGGCATCATCATCTTTCAGCCAGCCTCGCCCAGCTCGCGGTGGAGAAACTCGTGAAAATGCTGCATGCCGTCTTCCATCGGCGACTGGTACGGTCCCGTCTCGTTGCGCCCCAGCTTGTACAGCGCACGGCGGCCGGCATCCATGCGCTGGGCGATCTCGTGATCCTCAGCCGACGTTTCCATGTATGCCGCCTGCTCCGCCTCGACGAACTCGCGCTCGAAGAGCGCAATGTCCTCCGGGTAATAGAACTCGACGATGTTGGTCGTCTTGTCAACGCCGCGCGGAATCACACTGCTGACAATGAGCGCATGGGCGTACCACTCGACCATGATGTTCGGGTAGATGGTCAGCCAGATCGCGCCGTGAGCGGGCATCCCGTCGCCGTAATAGGCGAGCACCGCCTTGTGCCAGCGTTCATAGGCCTTGGTTCCCGGCTTGGCGAGAGCGTTGTTGACCCCGACCGTTTGCAGCGAGTAGCGATCGCCGAACTGCCACGCCAGGTCGTCGCAGGTGACGAACTGGCCCAGCCCCGGGTGGAAGGGTTCGACGTGGTAGTCCTCGAGATAGACCTCGATGAATGTCTTCCAGTTGTAGTTGCACTCCTGGGTTTCGATGCGATCGAGCACATAGCCCGAAAAATCGAGGTCCGGTGCGGCGCGTATGCCGGCCAGGTCGGCCCTGATGTCGCGCGCGCCGTCGAAGAGCAGCCCATTCCAGTGCTGCAGCGCCGTGCTGTGCAGCTTGACGCACGGTTGCTGGTCGAAATGCGGAGCGCCGAGCAGCATGCCGTCGAGCTTATAGGTCCAACGATGGATCGGACAGACGATGTTCGATGTCGAGCCGTGGCCGGTGAGCATGATGGCCTGTCGGTGGCGGCAGATATTCGACAGCAGCTCCACGCCCCGGTCATTGCGGACCAGCACTTGCGCATTTTCGCGCCAGGCAAGGGTGTGATAGTCGCCCACGTTGGGAACCATCAACTCGTGGCCGACGTAGCCGGGTCCGCGGTCGAACAGGACCTTCTGTTCGAGCTCGAGCAGCGCGGGATCGTTGTACCAGGAGACGGGCAATTGCGACGTGGACTGCCGCAACCGCTCGCGTGTCGCGAGATTGGACATCAGCCTTTCCTCTTCGTGAACCGCCAACCCAACAAACAATATAAGAGGCGAACGAATCGCCCCCCAACCGCGTTGCTAAGTCAGCCCGCTACGAAAAGCTTCGTATCAAGGCTGCGTCGTCAAATGAGCTGAGAATTATATCGTGAATTCAGCGTTGCGGCAAACCACACTTCCGGTTCGCAAAGCCATACACGGCGTCGTTGGCCGCGATGTGCAAATGGGGTATTCTTGAGCGCCTTTCAAGCATACTTATACGCTCGCGCGTGACCGTTCGCGCCACCCCGCAAGATGTCCAACACCGTGTCTAAGACCGCACCGGCCCCCGCGAGTTTCGAAACCGCGCTTGCCGAGCTCGAAACCATCGTCGCGACCATGGAAGGCGGCCAATTGCCGCTCGCCGAATCGCTTGCAGCATACAAGCGCGGCGCCGAACTCTTGCAATATTGCCAGGCGGCGCTCAAGGACGCTCAGCAGCAGGTACAGATTCTGGAACGCGGCGTGCTGAAGAGTTTCGAGCCCGACGGCGCGGAAGCGCCAGGATCGGGCGAGGTCGATGAACCCTGACGTGGCGTGGCCGATCTGGTCACGTGAGCGAGCGCAAAGAGTCGAAAGCGCGCTCGAGCGCGCGCTACCGGCGGCGGGCGAGTCGCCGCAACCCCTGCATGCCGCGATGCGCTACGCCGTGCTCGGCAACGGTAAACGCGTCCGTGCCTTGCTCGCCTACGCGGCGGGCGAGCTTGCCGGGGCCGATGCCGGCGTGGTCGACCACGCCGCCGTCGCGGTGGAGCTTGTCCACGCCTACTCGCTGATCCACGACGACCTGCCGTGCATGGACGACGACGTCCTGCGGCGAGGCAAGCCGACGTGTCACGTCGCTCACGGCGAAGCGATGGCGCTCCTGGCGGGCGACGCGCTGCAAACGCTTGCTTTCGAGGTACTGGCCAAAACGCCGTCCGATGCGCAGGCGCAGATTGCGCTGCTCGCGGGAGCAGCAGGCTCGCGCGGCATGGCGGGCGGGCAGGCCCTCGATCTGTCGCATGTAGGCGCCGCATTGAGCCTGAATGAACTCGAGCGCATGCACGCACTCAAAACGGGGGCGCTGATTCAGGCGGCGATGCGCTTGGGAGGGGCCTGCGGCCGTCCGCTCGATCAGGCGGAGGGCGACGCGCTCGATCGCTACGCGGCGGCGGTCGGGCTGGGTTTCCAGGTCGTTGATGACGTGCTGGACGTCGAAGGGACCGCGCAAAGCCTCGGCAAGACCGCCGGCAAGGATGCGATGCAGGGAAAACCAACCTACGTTTCGCTGCTCGGTCTCGACGCCGCCAAAGAGCGCGTCGCCGAACTGCGCGACGAGGCGCACAGTGCGTTGCTCGGCTTCGGTGCCGGAGCGCGCAGACTCAACGAACTCGCCGACTGGATCGCGTTGCGGAAAAACTGATGCTGCTCGAAACCATCAATGCCCCCGCTGATCTGCGACGGCTTGACAAGAGCCAGTTGCCACAGCTCGCACGCGAGTTGCGCGATTTTGTCATCAAGTCGGTCAGTCAGACCGGCGGCCATCTTTCGTCCAACCTCGGCACCATCGAGCTGACCGTCGCGCTGCATTACATCTACGACACGCCGCATGATCGCTTCGTTTGGGACGTCGGCCACCAGACCTATGCGCACAAGATTCTTACCGGCCGCCGCGAAGGCATGGCGAAGCTGCGCCAATGGAGCGGCATCGCGGGTTTTCCGCGCCGCAATGAAAGCGAGTACGACACCTTCGGCACCGCGCATTCGTCGACATCAATCTCGGCGGCGCTGGGCATGGCGGTCGCCTCGAAGCGCAAAGGCGAAGTGCGCAAGGTGGTTGCGGTGATCGGCGATGGTGCGATGAGCGCGGGCATGGCCTTCGAGGCGTTGAACAACGCGGGCGCCCTCGGCGCCGACCTGCTGGTCGTTCTCAACGACAACGACATGTCGATCTCGGAGCCGGTCGGCGCGCTCAACAATTATCTCGCGCGCCTGCTCTCGGGGCGGGTGTACAACTACGTTCGCCGGGGCGGAAAGGAAGTACTTTCCAGGCTGCCGCCGGTCAAGGAGCTCGCCAAGCGCTGGGAAGAGCACATGAAAGGCATGGTGCTTCCCGGCACCTTGTTCGAGGAATTGGGATTCAACTACATCGGGCCCATCGACGGCCACGATCTCGACACACTGGTCAAGACGCTGTCCAACGTCAAGCAATTGCCGGGGCCGCAATTGCTGCACGTGATCACGCGCAAGGGCCACGGCTATACCAAGGCCGAGGAAGATCCGATTCAATATCACAGCGTCACCAAGTTCGATCCCGACGTCGGCATCGTTTCCAAGCCTCCGGGCAAACCGACGTATACGCAGGTTTTTGGCGACTGGTTGTGCGACATGGCCAAGCGCGACACGCGGCTGATCGGCATCACGCCCGCGATGCGCGAAGGCTCGGGCATGGTGCGCTTCTCAAACGAATACGCGGATCGCTATTTCGACGTCGGCATCGCCGAGCAACACGCGGTGACGTTCGCCGCAGGCCTCGCCTGCGAAGGCATGAAGCCGGTGGTCGCGATCTACTCGACTTTTCTCCAGCGCGCGTACGACCAGTTGATTCACGACGTCGTGCTGCAGAACCTGCCGGTGATGTTCGCGATCGATCGCGGCGGCATCGTCGGCGCCGACGGCCCGACCCATGCCGGCAGCTTCGATCTGACCTATCTGCGCTGCCTGCCGAACACGACGGTGATGACCCCCGCCGACGAGAACGAGTGCCGTCAGATGCTCTACACCGCGTTTACGCTCGACACGCCGAGCGCCGTGCGCTATCCGCGCGGAGCGGGGCCTGGCGCCGCCATCCAGAACGAGATGCGTGCACTGGCGATCGGTAAGGGCGAGTTGCGACGCGAGACCAAGCGCCGGACGCAGCGCATCGCCATTCTCGCTTTCGGCAGCATGCTGCATCCCGCGCTTGCCGCCGGTGAGGAAATCGACGCCATGGTGGCCAACATGCGCTTCGTCAAGCCGCTCGACATCGAGTTGATCGAATGGCTGGCGAAGGCAAACGATTGTCTGGTGACGGTCGAAGAGAACGTCGTCGCCGGTGGCGCTGGCAGCGCGGTCGCCGAAGCGCTCGCCGAGCTCGGTATTGTCATTCCGATGTTGCATCTCGGCCTGCCCGACGAGTTCATCGATCACGGGGATCCGGCGCTCCTGCTCTCCAGATGCGGGCTCGACGCCAAGGGCATTGCGGCGTCGATCGTGGCACGATTCGGCGCCCGCCGGGTCGAGGCCTCCGTCGCGTCGATCGCGCCGCTGAAAGTGACCGCCAAGCCAGTGGCGCAAGCCTAGCCGACCGCGCGCAATTCAGCGCTCGGGGGGCGAGCCCGCACATTCTGCCCGCTGAGCGGGTATCCGGCGCTTTGCGCGGTCAGCCCGAGCGCGCCCTACCGCCCGCCTTACAGCCGTCCGCTTGCCAATCCCGCGGCCCAACCGCGATACTCCGACCATGAACCGCCCCGAAGCACCCGTTATCCCCGACGTCCAGTCGCACCCCGACGCGCGCGAACTCGCCATCGACCGGGTCGGCATTCGGGGCCTGCGCTACCCGATGCAGTTTGCTGATGGCGCAAGCCCACCGCAGCCGACCGTGGGATGCTTCAACGTCTACGTCGCGCTACCGGCCGAACACAAGGGCACCCACATGTCGCGTCTGGTTGCCGTCATCGATGAGATGCGTGAGCCGCTTTCGCTCGCCGGCGTCTCGGCGCTGCTCGACACGATGCTGCAACGACTCGATGCTGGCGGCGGCCGGATCGAGATCGAGTTTCCGTGGTTCATGCGCAAGGCCGCGCCGGTGTCCGGCGTGCCAAGCATGATGGACTATCAAGTGAAGCTCGCCGCCGACCACACCGACGGCAAGCGCACGGTCAGCGCGACAGTTGTCGTGCCGGTGATGAGCCTATGCCCCAGCTCCAAGGCGATCTCCGATTACGGCGCGCACAACCAGCGCTCGCATTTGACGCTTACGGTGCGGCCGCGTCCCGGCGATGATGGTGGGCCGGTGTCGTTGGCGGAGCTGGTTGGCATTGCCGAGGACGAAGCGTCGTGCGAGCTGTACGGACTTCTCAAGCGCGCCGACGAAAAGTACGTCACCGAGCGCGCCTATGACAGGCCGCGATTCGTCGAGGATCTGGTGCGGGGAATCGCGGCCAGAATGGCCGGCGATTCACGCCTCGAAGCTTTCAGCGTCGCCGCTGAAAACTTCGAGTCGATCCACAATCACTCTGCTTACGCGGAGATCGTTCGCGGCCCGTAGCCCATCGCCGCGCCGCGCTTATGAATCTCTTGCGCTCAGCTCCAGCATGCCTCGCGTCGGTTCGCCCGATCCAGGGCGCGAGTCGGATTCGACCGGAGCCAAGGGCTGCAACAGAACCGCCGATCCATCCAGCTTCCGGACGTCGCCGCTGAGCTCCCCTCCTTCGGCAACAATCAACTTGCCGTAACGGATGGTTCCGGAAACCCGGCCGGTTCCGTGGACGACCAACCTGGTGCGAGCGGTGAGCTCGCCGGAGAATTCGCCGAAGATTTCCGCGACATCAATGGCCGCGGTTCCCTTGAGCGTTCCCGGCTTGGCGATCTGCAGTCCCTTGCTGTAGACCGTTGCTTCCACCTGTCCCTCGACCACCAGGACATCGCAATCCGAGATTTCCACGCCCTTCAATTTAATGTTGATGCCGACAAAGAGCTTGCTGCCCGGCGTCTCGGCCAGACCGAGTCCCGGAGCGAATAGCTCGGGCGTCGCCGGGGCGGCCGGCGCAGCACTGTCCTTCGCTCGTACGTCAGGTGGGCCGGATTCATCCCAGGCCGGGACGATGGGGGGCGAGGCTGAACGCGTCGCGACCGCCGCTTGAACATTGCTACCGATACCGCCATTGCGCAGCGACGAGGTCGCGAGCACGTTTTTGACGGCATGCTTTACTTCGACGGAACCATCGCGGCGACCGATACCAAGCATGTCTTTCTCCTTCGCGTGTTGGGCCTGATGACGCTGTCATTATTCTCCGTCGCGTCGATTTGTGCAATGGGACATTGCGATGGCCGCAGGCCGCTTCAGCCCGTCGATCGTTTTCTCCGCGTTTTCCCCGCCGCCGGCGCCGGATATTCCACCGTCTTCGCGGCGCGGCGCTCGAACGGGTCGCGCAGCACGAGCAGACGCTCCTGTCGGGATGTGAGGCGCGGGTAATGG
>DAIQRF010000054.1:8416-9681 GCA_036786505.1 Casimicrobiaceae bacterium
TGTCCTGGCCTGGCGGGGTGACGGTGACGACGACCGGAGTGCCCTTCTCGACCGAGGCGACGGCAGATGCGACGGTAATGGCGCGCGCTCGCCAGGCGCTCGTTCGTTTCCCGACAGGCGCGCTTGTTGGTCACCCAAAGCTCCGGCTCGACGCGCCGCAGATCGAACGCCACTGAATGACTGCGCAGGGTCTTGCGTCCGTGCTTGTCGGCATACTCGTGGAAGTACGACATGGCAAGCTCGCGAAGACTGCGATAGATCGGATCGCGGTAGCGCAGCGGCGTGCCGTTGCTCTTGGAAATCGCACCCCAGCCGCCGGAACGACGGAAGAGCGCGATCACATGCGGGTAATCGGTCGTCGCGCAGTCAAGGTGCATCACCAGCGGCGGCTCGCCGTGAACCCAGAACGCGCACGCTCCGACCAATGCGGCTTCAATGCAGTGCGCGCGGCGCTGGGTCAGCACCTCCCGAACCGACAGGATCGTCTCTCCGCCGGTCTCGTGGTTAATGCACATGGCGTTGAGGAAGGACTGGATTTTCTGGGGTGTGGAAAGCCGCCGCAGGACGGCAAACTCGCCCGGCGCAAGGCCGAGATCTTCCCGACGGGCGAAACGGCGATGGGCGTTGTAGGTCATGGGCAATGCGCCAGGCCCCGGTCCGGCCCGGATCCACCACCACCTTACTCCAGATTGTTCAAGCTGGTCGGCGGTGGCGCCAAGCGACGTCCCGCAGCAAAGATGCGCAAGCGCTAGAGCGGCGCCGCTGGTCGCATCCCGCCGTGGTTCAGCGTGCGTTTCCGCGAGCTCGTCGCGCGCATGTTCGCTCGATCAGCGCGTCCTGCTCGCAGGTTCGGAAAAATTCATTCGCAGCCCTCTGAAGGATCTGCTCGCCGAGCTCGACGCAGACCGTTTCTGGCAAGTACATCGAGGTACAATCGTGAATGTGGACGCGGTATCGGGCGTGTTGCGCGAGGATGCTGAAATTTGAACACCGAGCGGCGACCCCGCGACTTCTCGATATGAACGCGTTGTGAAGCCCGTCGCCATCTTTCGTTTCTCGGCCACCGAAGGTCCCGGACACTTCGGCGAATGGCTCGACGCGCACGGCGTTCCACGGAGGCTCTTCGCGCTCGATCGCGGCGAGTTGGTGCCGGCCGAGTCGCGCGCCTTCGCCGGCATCGGCATGATGGGAGGGCCGATGAGCGCCAACGACGATCTGCCCTGGGGCTCGGCGGTGCTCGGCCTCACCCGCGATGCGCTCTCCGC
>DAIQRF010000055.1:0-9524 GCA_036786505.1 Casimicrobiaceae bacterium
TTGCGGGCCTGTGCGCAGTGTCGATGGGGATGGCGTTGACCTTCGTCGCCTTCGGCGCGTGGCCGGTGTTGCCGTACTCGGTAGTGGAGATGGGACTACTTTGCTGGGCGTTTGGCTGGATCGAGCGGCACGCAAATGACTTCGAGCGAGTGACGGTGCGCGGCGATCGAATTGTCGTTGAGCGCACTCGTGGCGGAACCCGAACGCAGCGCGAGTTCAACAGGTTCTGGACCCGGCTCGCAGTCGAAGCCGACGCGCGCAACCGGGTGGTGAGTCTGGTGTTGCGGCATCGCGGCGAATCGCTACTGTTCGGCGAGGAACTGCCCGCGCATGAGCGGGCCGCGATCGCGCGCGATCTGCGCCGGGTGTTGGCGGCAGGTTTCGCGCGTTAGCGCCGCTTTTAAAGCCGCGTCGTTTTTTTGCGCATCGTTGACGTTTTCGGGGAAAGCATGGATTGCATCAAAGTGGCACAGCGGGTGGGCGGGTGAGACGGGCCGTCAGACGCGGTGCGAAGACGGTTGTGCTGGCCGCAATTCTCGCACCGGCGCTGATGGCGAGCGCAGCGCGCGCGGCCATGGAATACAACCTGCAGCCGCCGGTCACGCCGATCGGCGAGCAGATATTCGACCTCCACATCTACATCATGTGGATCTGCGTGGTGATCTTCGTCGGCGTCTTTGCGGTGATGTTCTATTCGATCTTCGCGCATCGCAAGTCCAAAGGTCATCAAGCGGCCCAGTTTCACGAGAACACCATGGTCGAAGTCGTCTGGACCATCGTTCCGTTCCTGATCCTGGTGTTCATGGCGCTTCCCGCGACCAAGACGGTTCTGGCGATGAAGGACACGAGCGTGCCGGACATGACCATCAAGGTCACCGGCTACCAGTGGAAGTGGGGCTACGACTACATCGATCAGGGATTCGGCTTCGTCAGCAATCTCAAGACGCCGTATACGCAGATCCACAATCAGGAACCCAAGGGCGAGCATTACCTGCTCGAAGTCGACCAGCCGATGGTGGTGCCGGTGGGCAAGAGGATTCGCTTGCTGATTACCGCCGGTGACGTCATCCATTCATGGTGGGTTCCGGCGTTCGGCGTCAAGCAGGACGCGATTCCCGGCTTCGTGCGCGACGCCTGGTTCCGCGCCGACAAGCCGGGCATTTATCGCGGCCAGTGCGCCGAGCTGTGCGGCAAGGAGCATGGGTTCATGCCGGTGGTGGTCGAGGTCCTGCCGGTAGACCAGTACGCGACCTGGGCCGATGCGCAGAAAAAGAAGGCGACCGCCGCCGCGGACGATCCCGCCAAGGTCTGGGACGCGAAGGATCTCATCGCCCGCGGCGAGGCCGTCTACACCGCGAACTGCGCTTCCTGCCATCAGGCTACCGGCAAGGGCGTGCCGCCGGCGTTCCCGCCGCTCGACGGATCGACGATCGCGACCGGGCCCATGGCAGCGCATCTCGACATCGTGCTCAACGGTGTGGTCAAGAACGGCCAAGCCACCGCCATGGTCCCGTGGAAGAACACGCTCTCGCCGACGGACATTGCGGCCGTCGTTACCTACGAACGCAACGCCTGGGGCAACCACGTCGGCGACGCGGTTCAGCCCTCGCAAGTCGTGGCAGCCAAGCAATAGTCCGAGATCAGAGGCCCAAGGAGCGTTGAACATGAGCAGCATTCCCCACGATCACGCTGCCGGCCATGGGGTTGGCCATGCGGTCGGGCATGCAGGCGACCATGCGGTCGACCGCGGCCACGCGCACGACGAGCACGCGCATTATCCCGGCGGGATCATGCGCTGGATCACCACGACCAACCACAAGGACATCGGCACGCT
Organism: Casimicrobiaceae bacterium; assembly: GCA_036786505.1. Classification (GTDB taxonomy): domain Bacteria; phylum Pseudomonadota; class Gammaproteobacteria; order Burkholderiales; family Casimicrobiaceae; genus PALSA-1003. The sequence continues at coordinate 1,835 of DAIQRF010000055.1, forward strand.
GTACCTCTGGTTTTCGTTCATCATGTTCTTCGCCGGCGGCTGCCTTGCGCTCACCATCCGCACCGAGCTCTTCGAGCCGGGCCTGCAGATCGTCGATCCCGAATTTTTCAATTCGCTGACGACGCTGCATGGGCTGATCATGATTTTCGGCGCGATCATGCCGGCGGCGGTGGGATTCGCCAACTGGCAAGTACCGCTGATGATCGGCGCTCCCGACATGGCGTTCGCGCGCATGAACAACTGGAGCTTCTGGCTGCTGCCGTTTGCGGCGACGCTGCTGTTCACGTCTTTCTTTGTGCCGGGCGGAGCTGCCGCGGGCGGCTGGACGCTTTATGCCCCGCTGTCGGTGCAGGCCGGCATGGGCATGGACCTGACCATCTTCGCGATCCACATCATGGGCGCGTCGTCGATCATGGGTTCGATCAACATCATCACCACCATCCTCAACCTGCGCGCGCCGGGGATGACGCTGATGAAGATGCCGCTTTTCGTGTGGACCTGGCTCATCACCGCGTACCTGTTGATCGCCGTCATGCCGGTGCTCGCCGGCGCGGTGACGATGCTGCTGACCGATCGCCACTTCGGCACCAGCTTCTTCAACGCGGCGGGCGGCGGCGACCCGGTCATGTTCCAGCACATCTTCTGGTTCTTCGGGCACCCCGAGGTCTACATCATGATCCTGCCGGCGTTCGGTATCGTGTCGACGATCATTCCGGCGTTCTCGAGAAAGCCGCTGTTCGGTTACGCGTCGATGGTATACGCGACGTCGTCGATCGCGATTCTCTCGTTTCTGGTGTGGGCGCACCACATGTTCACCGTCGGCATGCCCGCCGCCGGGCAGCTCTTTTTCATGTACATGACGATGCTGATCGCCATTCCGACCGGCGTGAAAGTGTTCAATTGGGTCGCCACCATGTGGAAGGGCTCGATGACTTTCGAGACGCCGATGCTGTTCGCGATCGGTTTCGTCTTTCTGTTCACGATGGGCGGCTTTACCGGACTGGTGCTGGCGATCACGCCGGTCGACATCCAGCTCCAGGATACCTATTACGTCGTCGCCCACTTTCACTACGTGCTGGTTGCCGGTTCGCTGTTTGCGTTCTTCGGCGGCATCTACTACTGGCTGCCGAAATGGTGCGGTCGCATGTACAACGAAACGCTGGGCAAATGGCACTTCTGGCTGTCGATGATTTTTTTCAATGTAACTTTCTTCCCGATGCATTTCCTGGGTCTGGCAGGCATGCCGCGGCGGGTCCCGGACTACGCGACCCAGTTCACCGACTGGAACATGGTGGCGTCGATCGGCGCCTTCGGCTTCGGACTGTCGCAACTATTGCTCCTGTACAACGTGGTGACGTGCATCCGCAGCGGGCCGGCGGCGCCGGCGAAACCCTGGGAGGGCGCCGACACGCTGGAGTGGACGCTTCCGTCGCCGGTGCCGTATCACACCTTCGAGACGCCGCCGGTCGTCGAATAGGGACGAGCCGCCCGGATGCTCTGTGACATGGATGCGATGATGCAACGACGGGATGACACGGTCAAAGCGGCGTCCGATCAAACACTCGATCGCGACTCGCAGCGCGCGGCGAGCCGGCGTACCGCGCTGGTTCTGGCCTCGATCGCCGCGGTGTTCTTCGCCGGTGTCATCATCGCGCAGTACTCCGGCTCGCCCAGCGTGGGCGTCGCCGTTCTCGGTTTCGCCATTCTCGGCTTCCTGATCGTGGCGATCGGCAGGAACGTACGCAAGTGAGTTCGCAAATGAGTCCGCAAGTGAGCGAGCATGGCAAAGACGAAATGGACGACAGGAAGCGGTCGAATCGCTCGCTGCTCAAGAGGCTCGGTGTGGTCGTCGTGGTGATGTTCGGCTTCGGTTTTGCCATGATTCCGTTTTACAACAAGATCTGCGAGGTCACCGGTCTTCGCAACATCGACATTGCCGACGACGCGGTCAACACCCAGATCGATGCCGGGCGCGTGGTGCGCATCGAGCTCGACGGCAACTTGAACAAGCTGCCGTGGCGCTTTCGCGCGATGACGCCGATCGTCAGCGTGCATCCAGGCGAGGTGACGCAGGTGATGTACGAAGTCGAGAACACGAGCGATCGCCCGATGACCGGCCAGGCGGTTCCAAGTTACGGGCCACAGCTCGCGGGGCAGTACTTCAAGAAGCTGGAATGTTTTTGCTTTGCCAAGCAATCGTTCGGCCCGCACGAGAAGCGTCTACTGCCGGTGGTGTTCGTGGTCGATCCCAAGCTCCCGGCCGACGTCCCCACGATCACGCTTTCGTATACGTTTTTCGAGGTCGAGGGCAACAAGTCATAACCGGCGCCAGCGGCGAGCCACGGAATATCTGAAGTAAGACGAGGAGCAGCAAATGAGCGCAACGCAGAACGGCACGGGTCCCTACTACTTCGTGCCGCAGCCCTCGCACTGGCCGATCACCGGTTCGTGCGCGCTTTTGTTGATGGCCTTCGGCGCGGCGTTCTGGTTCAACGCGTATGCCGCGGGGCCGTGGTTGGTACTGGCCGGCTTTTGCGTGCTGGTGACGATGATGATCGGCTGGTTCGGCACCGTCGTCGGCGAATCGCAGCAGCGGCTCTACAACCGCAAGGTCGACCTTTCATTTCGCTGGGGCATGAGCTGGTTCATTTTTTCCGAAGTCATGTTCTTTGCGGCGTTTTTCGGCGCGCTGTTTTACATTCGCAATCTTTCCGTGCCGGATTTGGGGGGCATGGAGTCCAAGATCCTGTGGCCCAACTACATGCCCGCGTGGCCGACCAACGGCCCGTATATCAAGGACGCCTTCACGCCGATGAAGGCGATCGGGATTCCGCTGCTGAACACGATTATTCTGGTGTCCTCGGGCGGTACGCTCACCGTCGCGCATCACGCGCTCAAGGTCGGTAACCGTGGCGCGCTCAAGTTATGGCTGTTCATCACCATCGTCCTGGGGTTTACTTTCCTTGGATTCCAGGCCTACGAGTACACCCACGCCTACAGCGAGCTCAACCTCAAGCTGTCGACGGGAGTCTACGGCTCGACGTTCTTCATGCTGACCGGGTTCCACGGCTTTCACGTGACGATCGGCGCCATCATGCTGACGGTCATGCTTTTACGCACCTTCCGCGGCCATTTCGACGCACAGCATCATTTCGCGTTCGAAGCCGCCGCGTGGTACTGGCATTTCGTCGACGTCGTCTGGCTGCTGCTGTTCATCCTGGTGTACTGGCTCTAGCCTGGAGCACGATGGGCAGGCAAAAGCCGCACCGGAAGTCCGTCCGGGCTTCAGCGCAGGCCAGTTTCTCCGATCCATCCAAAGTGGTAACTGACGAGAAGAAACGCGATCAGGCTCGCCGACAGAATGACCCGTATGGCGAGTGCCGTGACCATGCGCGTACCCTGGCCGCGATCGTGGTAAAGGTAATAGAGCGCGGTGCCGAGGCTGAACACAATGAGCACCAACGCGACGATGACGACAATGCGAATCAAGGCATTCTCGCTGCAGCGAAATGAGCGAAATGAGTCGTGCAATCACGCACAGTGTAATTCATAGACCGGTGCCAATGCGCGTTCGTGCTTTTTTCGCGACGCATCGATTTCGCCCAACGCTCTTGCTCACCGTGGCGATGGTCGCGTTGGCCGCGCTTGCCATCGCGCTGGGCGACTGGCAGCGGCACCGCGCCGACGAAAAGAGCGCCGCCGCCGCGCTGGCGTCGGCGGCGGCTCGCGAAGGACCGCTCGATCTCGCCGCGACGGACAACGACGCCACCGCCGTGCTCTATCGCACCGTTCACGGCTCCGGCGAGTACGATATGGCGCACTCCGTGTTGATTGACAACAAGGTGCATGGCGGACGTCCGGGCTATGAGGTGGTGACGCCGTTCAAGCTCGCGCCAGGCAACCGCTATGTGCTGGTCGATCGCGGATGGGTGGCGCAAGGTCCGACACGCAAGCAGTTGCCGTCGGTGCAAACGCCCGCGGGAGTCGTCGAAATCGTCGGTCGCGCGACCATTCCGCCCAAGCGCTACCTCGAGCTCAAGGCCGACACCGGAGCGGGTGCGCTGCGACAGAATCTCGATATCGAGCGGATCGCCGCCTCGTCCGGGTTGAACTTGCTGCCGTTTGTCGTCGAGCAGACCGACCCGGTGACTCCCCCCGACGATCTGCTGCGCGAGTGGCCGCCGCCCGACTTCGGCATCGAGGGGCACCTTTCGTATATGGTGCAGTGGTATTCGCTCGCCGCGCTGGCAATCGTTCTCTGGCTCGCGCTCAACTGGCGACGTCGTGTGGAAGATGATGACGCCGCCACTTAAGACCCGAGGCCGGCGCACGCTTCTGATACTCGCGCTGGTTTGCGTCGCGCCGGTCGCTGCGTCTTACGTCGCCTACTACTGGTTTCGTCCCGCGGGACACGTGAACTACGGCGAGCTGCTCGAAGCAAAGCCCGCGCGGGAAATCGTCGGCACGCTGCCCGATGGCGAGAAATTTCGCCTGTCGGATTATCGCGGCCGGTGGTTGTTCCTCGCGGTCGAAGCGGGCCCCTGCGAAGACGCCTGTCAGCGCAAGCTGTACGCGACCCGGCAGGCGCGCACGATCCAGGGGCGCGAACAGGAGCGCGTGGTACGCATCTGGCTGCAGGCGACCGACGCGCCCACGCTTGCGCCGCAGCTTCTGGCGCAGCACCCGGGGCTGGTCGTCGCGCGGGTCGATCCGGCTCAGTGGGCGGCATTGCCTGGCGTCGCCGGTCCGCCGCCGAACATCTACTTGATCGATCCGCTGGGCAACATCGTGCTTCGCTATCCCGCGGATCCCGACATCAAGCGGATGGCCAAAGATCTCGAACGATTGCTGCAAGCGTCGCGGATCGGCTGAGGCGGCGCCAATGGTAAGATTTCCCCTCCCGCACTCGCGCCGCCCGCGAGAGCCTTCCCATGACCGCACTCGCCCTCGACCGACATCGCCTGCGCTCCTTTTTCTCGCTGACCAAGCCGCGCGTGGTATCGCTGATCGTATTCACCACGGTGATCGGCATGTTTCTGGCAGTGCCCGGTTTGCCGCCGCTGAAGCCGATGCTGTTCGGCACGCTTGGCATCGCTCTGGTCGCCGCAGCGGCCGCGGCGATCAATTGCTTCGTCGAGCAGCGGCGCTACAGCGACCGGCTGTCGCGGCAGACGTTCAGGTATTCCATCGCCTACCTGGCCGCACTGTTTTCAGCGCTGCTTTTCGACCATTACTGGAAGTGAAGCGAGCATTCGGTATCGTCGCCGCAGCGCTGTTGGCGCTGGTCGTCGCGGCATGCGGCCCGGAGAACCCTCGGTTCCAGGGGTCGGATGTCACCGGCGTAGCCTTCGGGCGCGATTTCAAGCTCACCGATCACAACGGCAAGCCGCGGACACTCGCCGACTTTCGCGGCAAGGCGGTCGTGATGTTCTTCGGCTACACGCAGTGCCCCGACGTGTGCCCCACCACGCTCTCGGACCTCGCCGCCGCGCTGCAAAAGCTGGGCGCGGATTCCAACCGGGTACAAGTGCTGTTCGTGACCATCGACCCGGAACGCGACACGCCGGAATTGCTGTCGCGCTACGTTCCCGCGTTCAACCCGACATTCCTCGGCTTGTACGGAGACGCCGCGGCCACCGCCGCTACCGCGCGCGAGTTCAAGGTCCTGTATCAGAAGCAACCCGGATCGACGCCGGGCAGCTATTCCATGGATCACTCCGCGGGAACGTTCATCTTCGACCCGCAGGGGCGGCTGCGCTTGTTCATGAGCCACGGCCAGGGTCCGGATGTATTCGCACACGACATACGCGAGCTGCTGCGCACAACCTCTTAGCGAGCAATACGAAGGTGCGTGACGCCCGGTTCCTTAAATTCGTCATTCCCGCTTATTTTGGTAACTAAGCGGGAATCCAGCGTCTTTTTGACGAACGCCACTGGGTCCCCGCTGAAGCCTGCCCTCGAATGCTTGAATCGGGGGCGGGGACGACGCTAGTTTGCGCTATCGCTCGATCAGCTCGATCTTGTAACCATCCGGATCCTGAACGAAGGCAATCACCGTGGCGCCGCCTTTGACCGGGCCCGCCTCGCGGGTGACCGTCCCGCCTTTTTCGCGCACCGCGCTGCACGCCGCGGCGGCGTCGGGGACCTCGATGGCGATGTGTCCGTACGCGGTGCCCAGATCGTATCGATCGACGCCGTAATTGTAGGTCAGCTCGAGCACCGCGTGCTTTGACTCGTCGCCGTAGCCGACGAACGCCAGCGTGTATTTCTGTCCCGGCCGGTCGGTGGTCCGCAGCACCGTCATGCCGAGCACGCCGGTGTAAAAACCGATCGACCGTTGCAAGTTGCCTACGCGCAGCATGGTGTGAAGAATGCGCATCCTTCCTCCTACAGTTGGAACTCGACCAATTCGTAGTCTTCCTTGCGCGCGCCGCAGTCGGGACACGTCCAGTTCGGCGGAACATCTTCCCACTTGGTGCCGGGTGGAATGCCGGTGTCGGGGTCGCCGCAGGCTTCATCGTAGATGTGGCCGCAGATCAGGCACATGTATTTTTTCATGGGATGCGAAAGCGATTGGGGTAAACTCGCATTTTACCAAGTCCATCCGGGCCGGTGGCAGCTCCGATGCCGCTCTCGAAGGCCCCGCCGCAATGTCCTCGCCGACCGATCACGACCCTGATTTTCCGCCCCTCGTGCTGACATTTGCCGCTTCCGATCCGTCCGGAGGCGCAGGCATTCAGGCCGACATTCTGACGCTGGCATGCATGGGTTGTCATCCACTATCGGTGCTGACTGCCATTACCGTTCAGGACACGATGGGCGTCGAGGCGGTGCAGGCGATTGACGCCGATTGGGTCGCTGACCAGGCGCGCTGCCTGCTCGAGGACATGGCCATCGACGCGTTCAAGATCGGCGCGCTGGGCAGCGTCGAGAATATCGCGGCGATTGCCGAAATCCTCTCCGACTATCCGGATGTGCCGCTGGTGCTCGACCCCGTGCTGGCGTCTGGCAGGGGCGACAAGCTGGCCAACGACGAGATGCTGCACGCGATGCGCGAGCTGCTGCTCCCGCAGACGACGATTCTGACACCCAACAGCCTGGAAGCACGACGGCTCGCCGATACCGACGATGAAGACGAACCGCTGCTTTCGGTTTGCGCGCAGCGATTGATCGAGATCGGCTGCGAATTCGTTTTGATCACCGGTACCCACGAGCCCACGCCGCAGGTGGTGAACACACTTTACGCAAAGAGCGGCGTGGTGAGAACGGACAACTGGGAGCGCCTTCCGGGCACCTATCATGGCTCGGGGTGCACGCTCGCGTCGGCCATCGCGGCCATGCTTGCCAATGGGCTCGAGCTCCCGGAGGCGGTGCGCGAAGCGCAGGATTACACCTGGCACACGCTGCAGAAGGCGTATCGCCCCGGCATGGGCCAGATGCTCCCGGACCGGCTTTTCTGGGCACGCGAGGACGAGCCGGAGCCACGCGTCGACGACGCGGCGCCGCCACAGTCGTCCAATCTGCACCGTCACTGACCCCAAGCCATGGTCGGGGCTCTTCGCGCGAGGGCGCCGTGGGCGATCGCGGGCTTGTACGCGCTGACGCCGGATCGCTCCGACACCGACGCGATGACCGAATGCGTCGCCGCAGCGCTGGACGGCGGCGCGGCAACGGTCCAGTATCGCAACAA
>DAIQRF010000056.1:0-9488 GCA_036786505.1 Casimicrobiaceae bacterium
CGCTCGTCGAGGACTTTGAGCGCGACCGTGGCTTGAGCGCGGGTCACGGGGCGACGGATCGGATGCGGATCGCGGGCGCGTCGAGGCGTTGCGCGATTTCTGCAACCAGCCTGCGCGCCAGGGACAGCTTGTTCATGCGCGGCAGAGGGTGGGCGCCGCTATCGTCGAGCAGGGTGACTTCGTTGTGGTCCTGGCCGAGCGTGTCTTGCGCCCGGTTGGCGATCAGCAGCGGCAGCCTCTTTCGCCTGCGCTTGGCCTCGCCGTTTTCATTGACTTGGTTCGTCTCGGCCGCGAAACCGACGCAAAACGGCGGCTTTGCGCGCGCCGCGACAGTGGCGAGAATGTCGACCGTGGGCTCGAGCGTCAGTGTCAGCGGCTGCTCGCTCTTTTTCAATTTGACCGCGCATGCTTCGACCGGAGCATAGTCAGCGACAGCGGCCACCGCGATGAATATGTCACAAGCTGCGACCCTTGAATCGACAGCCGATGCCATGTCGGCGGCACTTGTGACGTTGACGCGGGTGACACCGCGAGGTGTTGCCACCGCCGATGGACCGGCTATGAGCGTTACCTCCGCGCCCGATTCCGCACACGCCTGCGCCAACGCAAAGCCCATTTTGCCCGAGCTCGAATTGGTGATGCCGCGCACCGGATCGATCGCTTCGAACGTCGGTCCCGCGGTAAGCAACACGCGCTTGCCGGCCAGTAGCTTCGGCTGCGCCGAGGCGAGCAGCGCGGCGAGAATTTCCTCGGGCTCCAGCATTCGCCCCTCGCCGATCTCGCCGCACGCCTGATCGCCGCTGCCCGGGCCAAGAATTTCGATGGCGTCGGTGCGAAGCTGAGCAACGTTGCGCTGAGTCGCCGCGTTGTCCCACATTTGCATATTCATTGCCGGCGCGATCAGAAGAGGACAATCACGCGCGAGGCAAAGCGCGGAAAGCAGGTCATCGGCAAAGCCATGCGCCAACTTGGCGATGAAATCCGCGGACGCTGGCGCAACGACGATCGCGTCTGCGCGACGCGACAGATCGATGTGCCCCATCGCGTTGGCCGAACCCGATTCCCACAGATCCGTCAGCACCGGGTTGCCCGACAGCGCCTGCAGGGTCATCGGAGCGATGAACTTGGTCGCGGCCGCGGTCATCACCACGTCTACCGCAATGCTTTCCTTAACCAGCAGCCGCGTCAGCTCAGCAGACTTGTACGCGGCGATGCCGCCGGTCACGCCAAGGACGACGCGTTGTAACGGTCTAGCGGAAGCATTCATCGCAGAGCTATCGTCCATCGGGTTGAGTCACACGCTCGTGGCACAGTCTAATATGACCCGGCACCACGGTACAGGGGCGTCACGATGGGTATTGCCGATTGGCCCGAAGACGAACGTCCTCGCGAGAGGCTGCTCAAGCTGGGGGCGGCTGCACTGTCCGAAGCCGAGCTGCTGGCGATATTTCTGCGTACCGGTATCGCCGGCAAGAGCGCAGTCGAGCTGGGCAGGGACCTGCTGGGCCGTTTTGGAAGCCTTCACCGCTTATTTGCGGCGCCTTTGGACGACGTCGCGGCGGTACGTGGCTTGGGTCCAGCCAAGTATGTCCAGCTTCAGGCGGTGGTCGAGATGGCGCGTCGCGCGCTGGCTGAACAAATCCAGGACCGAGACGCGATGAGCTCGCCCCAAGCGGTGCGAGATTATCTGCGCCTTTCGCTTGGCGCACGGCCACACGAGGTGTTCGTGGCGATGTTTCTCGACGCGCAGAACCGGTTGCTTGGGTGCGAAGAGCTGTTTCGCGGTACCTTGACGCAAACCAGCGTTTACCCGCGCGAAGTGGTGAAGACGGCGCTGCGTTACAACGCTGCCGGCGTTATCTTTGCGCACAATCATCCGTCCGGCGTCGCTGAACCGAGTCGCGCCGACGAGCTGCTGACGCAGACACTTAAACAGGCGCTGTCCCTGGTCGAAATCAAGACGCTTGATCATTTTATCGTGGCCGGTTCAAAGACCATTTCATTCGCCGAGCGCGGGTTGCTTTAAAGGTCGAAGGCGGACACAAAGGCTTGAATTCCCTCGGGTTTTGGGTTATGATCCACGACTTTCCGCAATTCAACGAGTTGGAGCGAGCGATGGCTCGAGTCTGTCAAGTCACGGGCAAAGCCCCGATGGTAGGGAACAACGTTTCCCACGCCAACAACAAGACCAAGCGCCGGTTCTTGCCGAATCTGCAGCGCCGCCGCTTTTGGATCGAAAGCGAGAACCGCTGGATCAGCCTGCGGCTGACCAACGCCGCGCTGCGCACGATCGACAAGAATGGCATCGATGCGGTGCTCGCGGACCTTCGTTCGCGCGGCGAGCACGTCTGACATACCGCTGATGTAACGGGAGCAATTCATGCGCGAAAAGATCAAGTTGGAATCGTCGGCGGGTACCGGCCACTTCTACACGACCAGCAAGAACAAGAAGCTGATGCCGGAGAAGATGGAGATCAAGAAGTTCGATCCCGTCGCTCGCAAGCACGTCATGTACAAGGAAACCAAGCTCAAGTGACGCATCCGTCCAAGAGCAAGACGCTTGAGCGTCGCGGCGATTGGCAACGGATGCGTCATCCCCGCGCAAGCGGGGATCCAGTATCTTTGGAAACGCTGCGAAAGTTTGACCAACGCCACTGGATTCCCGCCTGCGCGGGAATGACGACCGAATATGACGCATCCGTCCAAGAGCAAGACGCTTGAGCGTCGCGGCGATTGGCAACGGATGCGTCATCCCCGCGCAAGCGGGGATCCAGTATCTTTGGAAACGCTGCGAAAGTTTGACCAACGCCACTGGATTCCCGCCTGCGCGGGAATGACGACCAAACAAAAAGCCCGCCATCCGGCGGGCTTTTTATTTACGGCGCTTCAATCTTCAGCGCTACGCGTAGCTCTTAAGCCGCCGCGAAAAGTTCTGCAGCGGAACGATACCGCTTGCTTCCGCGCGGTGACACCAATCCTGCAAGCGCACCAGAAGTTGCTCGCGCGATTCGTTGGAGCGTTCCCAAAGCGCGGCCAGCTCCTGGCGCATGGCGTAAATCGTGCGCAGCGCTCTGCTGCTTTCGAGCGTCGACGCCAGCTTGGCGCGATCGGTCTCGGGCAAGGTGCTTGCCGACGACTGGAACCACTGGCGCACGCGCCGGAAGCTCGGCACTTCCGGGGTCAACTCGCCGCGCCGGGCCCGCTCGCGCAAGCTCGCGACTTCGTGGGCGTAGGTCTGCTTCAGGGAACGTGCGTAGCTGGTGAGCACGGCGTAGCGGTGAGTGATCACCGCCTGCAGCGTCTCGAAATCGGCGTGCAGCTTGGCGCTGTCGAATTTCAGGCGCGGCGCGACCTTGCGCACCGTTGCGAGGCCGAGCATTTCCAGTACGCGTATGTACATCCAGCCGATATCGAACTCGTACCAGCGCGACGACAGTTTGGCCGACGTGCCGTAGGCGTGATGATTGTTGTGGAGCTCTTCGCCGCCGATGAGGATCCCCCACGGTACGACATTGCGGCTCGCGTCTTCGCACGAGAAATTGCGGTAGCCCCAGTAGTGCCCGATGCCGTTGACGATGCCCGCGGCGGTGACCGGAATCCACGCCATCTGCACTGCCCAGATCGTTGCGCCGATAGGACCGAACAGCGCGAGATTGACCACCAACATCAGGCCGCAGCCCTGCCAGGAAAAAGGCGTGTAGACATTGCGCTCGATCCAGTCGTCGGGCGTGCCGAGACCGTATTTCTCCAGCGTTTCCAGATTCTTCGATTCGTCGCGATACAGCTCGGCACCCTGCCAAAACACCTTGGCGATGCCTCGGGTCTGCGGGCTGTGCGGGTCCTCGTCGGTCTCGACCTTCGCGTGATGCTTGCGGTGGATGGCAACCCACTCCTTGGTCAGCATGCCGGTCGTGAGCCAGAGCCAGAAACGGAAGAAGTGACTGACTGCGGGGTGCAGGTCGAGGCCGCGGTGCGCCTGCGAACGATGCAGATATATCGTGACCGACGCGATGGTCACGTGCGTCAGCGCAAGCGCGACGACGATATAGCCCCACCACGGCAACGACATCAAGCCGGTGGCGAAAAAAGAAGGGATGTCAAAACTCATTGAAAGGGGGTCCTTGCGATCCGGGATGTCTTTCGACACCCGTGGTCAGGGGAAGATTGCGGGATAAAGCTGAATTCTACACGGTCCTGTTTGGTCGTAGGGTTACGTGATATATATTAAGCTTAATCAGATACTTAACCTGAACGATTGGATTGAAGAGCGTCCTCGGTGCAACCTGTTCCGGTACCGGCGGGGGCCGGCCCTCAATAAGCGGACCTCGCGTTGTGGGAATGGGATCTTGATGCCGTTGGCCTGAAACACCTTCCAGATGCTGACGTTCAGGGCCGATTTCAAGTTAGCCTGACCGTTTTCGGGGTCGTTGATCCAGACCGCAAGCTCGAGGTCGATGCCGTTGTCGGCGAAGCCAAGAACGTTGACCAGCGGCGCAGTCGAAGCGGCGCGCAGCGTGCGCGATTCGCTGAGCGCGACTTGCTCCATCAACTTCATCGCAAGGTCGAGATCGCTGTCGTAGCTGATCTGCACCGGCAGGCCGATCTTGATTTCCTTGTTGGTATACGAGTGGTTGAGCACGGTTGTCGTCACCAAGGTCTCGTTGGGCACGATCGCTTCGACGCCGTCGAGGCTGCGCACGACGACATAGCGCGAGGTCACCTTGCTGACTACGCCGAAGCGGTTGTCGACGGTGATCATGTCGCCGACGCGGATCGAGCGGTCGAGCAGGATGGTGAAGCCGGCGATGTAGTTGCTGGCGAGCTTCTGCAGGCCGAGGCCGATGCCGACACCGATCGCGCCGCCAAACACCGACAGCACCGTCAGATCGATGCCGACAAAAGAAAGCGCGATCAGCAAGCCGATCAGGATCAGGAGGGCGCGGAACAGCTTGGCCATCACCACCCGCACGTTGTTGTCGAGATGGGACATCCGCAGGAGCCGCTGCTCGATCAGGCCCGACACCCAAAGCGACAGCACCACCGCCAGGATCACGACGATGCCGTCGCGTCCGAGGTCCAGCAGGCTCACTGTGCTCTTGCCCACCGGCAGCCTGGTTTCTTCCAGCGACGCGGCAATCTCCGGCAGCACGCCGACGTAATAGAGCAGCAGCGCGCCCCAGATGGTGAAGCTGATCGCACGCTCCGACGTCGGCGCGCTGCTCCTTACCCCGAACAGGTTGCGAAGCGCGTACACGCAAAGGCGGATCAGAGCGAGCGCGATGACCAGCGGTATGGCGATCGGAAAAAGACCGGCAGATGCCAGTGAAGGAGAACTGCGCGAACCAGAAGCAGCAGGACGAGCGTCGTCAGCGGAAAGATCAGCCGATTGACGCTGCCGGCGCCGATGCGGGCAACACGCGATTCGCGCCCGCTGCCGACGCGCACGCGGCGATCGACGGCCCAGCCGATCACAAAGCAGCCGAGGATCGCGGCAAGTTCCAACAGCCCGTCGCGGGTGCCGAGCGACTGCTGAATAAGTTCGAGATTGAGCGGCGTCAGCATGATTGGAATCCTAACTTATCGCGATGCCGGCTCAGAATGGGGCAGCGCTACGACGCGCGCTCGAGAATCGCGGCGAAGAATCCGTCGCAGCCGTGTACGTGCGGATAGAGTCTCAGCATCGCGCCGGTATCGAGCGCGACATTCGCGCGCTTCAATTCCGCGGACGCATCGCCCTGCGCGAATTGCGGATGGGATGCCAAGAAGCCGTCGACGATGGCCTCGTTTTCATCGCGCAGCACGCTGCAGGTCGCGTAGACGAGGCGTCCGCCGGGCTTCACCAGTGTAGCCGCCGACTTGAGAATGCGTGCCTGCTTGGCCGCAAGCTCGTCGATGGCTTCCGGCGTTTGGCGCCACTTGAGGTCCGGATTCCGACGTAGCGTGCCAAAGCCGCTGCACGGCGCGTCGACCAGAACGCGGTCGATCTTGCCGGCAAGGCGCTTGACCTTGGTGTCGCGCTCGTCGTTGAGCAAAAACGCTTGAACGTTCGACAGTCCGGATCGCGCGAGGCGCGGCTTGAGCCTGGCCAGCCTTCCGGCAGAGACGTCGAAGGCATAGAGGCGTCCTTGGGAGCGCATGATCGCGCCGAGCAGCAAGGTCTTGCCGCCGGCCCCGGCGCAAAAGTCGACGACCATCTCGCTGCGCTTGGGCGCGACGATCAAGCCAAGCAATTGACTGCCCTCGTCCTGGACTTCGATGGCGCCGGACAGGAACAGCGGATGGTGCCGGATCGCGGGCTTGCCCTCGGCGCGAAGCCCCCACGGCGAATACAGTGTCGGCTCCGATGCGATGTCCGACTCGGCAAGCGCGGCGCGCGCCTCGTCGCGGGTGATCTTGAGCACATTGACCCGCAGATCGAGTGGGGCGGGCGAAAGCCACGCACGGACGAGCGCATCGCGTTCGTCGGCGGCAAAGTTCTGGTCGAGCTTCGCCCACAGCCAATCGGGGAGCTCGGCCGCTTCGGCGGCGCCAAGCTCGGGCCGGTAGGCTTTGAAAGCCTTCGCCCAGCCTCGCTCTTCGCTGGTCAGGACCGGCTCCAGATCGCGCAGGCTGATGCCGAGTTCGCGCAGCGTCACCGCGATCGCCAGCGAGCGGGGCGTCGAGCTTCGGGCCTGCGCGGTCAGCGAGCGCAGTCGCCGCAATGCGGCGAAGGTGCCTTCGGCGACGAACGCACGATCACGCTGACCCAGGCCGGGATGGCGGCGGAAAAAATTGCGCAGCGTCGCGTCCGCCGGCTCGGCGAGCGGCAGCACCGAAGCGAGCGCGTCGGTCAGCGCGCCGAGCTGGCTCGCGCGGATCATTGTTGCGCGATGGTTTCGTCGACGTGAATGCTGTCGAGCAGAGCTTCGACCGTCGCGCGATCGTTGGACAGCCGCACCTTGACCGCCACGTAGTGCAGCGAGGGCGCCAACCAGATCTGCGCGTCGATGCCACCGTCGCCGGTCTGTCGCCGCCAGATCTGGGCTTCGACCTCGCCGAAGGGCAGCGTCACCGTTTCGTTGCCGACGCGATGAAAGATGTAATGGTAGATCTTGCGTGTGGTGGCGATGTTGAACTCCGCGTCGTCCTGCCCGGGCGGCGCGAAGTAGAACTGCCAAAGCACAGCCAGCGGGTCGAACGTCGGCAGCTCCAGCGGCAGGGATTTGTCGTCGTTCAGGAGCACCATGCCGGTTTCCCAGTCGAACGTCGCCGATTCGCGTCGATAGTTGTTGGTGCGTTCGATGCTGTAGGTATTGGGCTGCAGGCCGCTGGCGGTAATGGCGCCTTCGCTCGTCGCCTTGCCTTGGCCGCGAAAAAAGAGCGCGGCCAGTCCGCGCGCTTCGCCCACGGTTGAGATTTTGTATTGATTTGCCGAATGCTCGAGCCTGTACACGGCGTCGCCGATAAAGAATCCGCGCGTGCCGAGAAAAGCGCGGTAGGCAAGGTCGATACGCGGCGGCAGTTGCTTGGGCAGCGGTTGAATCTCCGTGGCCGCGGCGACGGGCTCGTCGAGCGGCGCCGCAGCAGCCGGCGGCGGATCGGGAGCCGCGCCCTGAGGCGCTTCCGCGGCTTGTTCAACGGCCGGCTCTGCCTGAGCCACGACCGCAGCGGCAGGGGCACGGAAAGTCGCAACGCGAACGCTGCGCTTGGCCTTGGGCTTGGGCGTCGGACGGGGAGCCGGTGCGGGCGCGGGCGGGGGCGGCAGTTCCGTGATCGTCGCAGTAAGCGGTGGCATGGACTCGATCGGGTCGGAAAAGCGCACGTCCCATTGCGTAATCACAAGGTGCAGCAAGAGCGATGCGGCGAACGCCAGCATCAGTACGCTGCGCGGTCGCAAGCGGGAGGTATCCATTGTCTTTTGACCCACGCCAATGAGGGTGAACACGATTCTTGAACGCTATGACAGATCCGGCGCCGGAACGATCTGTGGTGGCAGATCGGCGTTTTCGTTCTTAACGCGCACTCGGGCTCCGTCGATGACCAGGCGCTCGGCGCAGAACCAGCCAACGGCCGCGACCAGCACTCGATGCTCTGCCTCGAGCACGCGCGCGGCGAGCGCCTCGGCATCGTCGTCGTTATGCACCGGCACTCCCGCCTGCGCGATGATCGGGCCATGATCGACGTCGTCGGTCACGAAATGCACCGTGCAGCCGTGAATTCTGACTCCGTCGGCGAGCGCGCGGCGGTGCGTGTCGAGGCCGGGATACGCCGGCAGCAGCGAGGGATGGATGTTGATCATCCGCCCTGCGTATCGATCAACGAAAGCGCCGGACAGAATGCGCATGAAGCCGGCGAGAACGATCAGGTCAGGCGCATGCGTATCGATGGCTGCCGTGAGCGCATTTTCGAACGCATCGCGGTCGGGATAAGCCCGATGGTCGATTGACGTGGCCGCGATTCCTCGATCGGCCGCGATCGCGACACCGGCTGCGTCGGGCCGGTTGCTGATGACGGCCATGACCTCACCAGCGATCTTGCCGTCGCCGACCGCGTCGAGTATCGCGCTCATGTTCGAGCCGCGGCCGGAGATCAGGATAACCAGCCGTTTCATGACCGCGGATCCGCGCTAGTCAATGACCGTTCCCGGCGCGCCGGGTTTTCGCTGCTCGACCGCGCCGATGACGTAGGCCGCTTCGCCCAGTGTCGCGAGCCGATCGATCGCCGTTTGCGCCGCATCGCGATCGACGACCAGCACCAGACCGATGCCGCAATTGAATACGCGGTGCATCTCGGCGCTCACGACGTTGCCCGTACGCTGCAGCCAGTCGAAAATCGGCGGGCGGGGCCAGCGCGTCGAATCGATGCGCGCGGCGAGCCCGGGTTCGAACATGCGGTGCGTGTTCTCCTTCAAGCCGCCGCCCGTGATGTGCGCCATGCCCTTGATTTCGGTTTGCGCCAGGAGTGCCAGCATCGGCTTGACGTAGATGCGCGTCGGCGCGAGCAACGCTTCGCCGAGCGTCGCCGCGCCGCTGACGCCCTCGACGGCGCGCTTCAGGTCCGCGCCCGAGGAGTCGACGATGCTGCGGATCAGGGAAAATCCGTTCGAGTGCGGGCCGCTCGAGGCGAGCCCGATCAGGACATCGCCGGCGGCAATGGTCTTGCCGTCGATCACTTTGGATTTCTCGACCACGCCGACGGCAAATCCGGCGAGATCATATTCGCCCGGGGTGAATGCACGCGGATGCTCGGCCGTTTCGCCGCCGATCAGTGCGCAGCCGGCGATTTCGCAGCCGCGCGCGATGCCTTTGATCACTTCGGTTGCCACGTCGACCTCGAGCCGCTCGCAGACGTAGTAATCGAGGAAGAAGAGCGGCTCCGCGCCCTGAACCAGAATATCGTTGACGCTCATTGCCACCAGATCGATGCCTATCGTGTCGTGCTTGCCGAGCGTGAAGGCAAGCTTGAGCTTGGTGCCGACGCCATCGGTTCCGGCGACCAGCACCGGCTCG
>DAIQRF010000057.1:0-5378 GCA_036786505.1 Casimicrobiaceae bacterium
CAAACAAGCGGTGCAATTTGGCCTCGATAAGCACCTGCATATGGCAGGCGCGCAGCAGGAGCTCGAACCGCTAGAGGGGCTGCCGCCCGAGGCGCGCATCGGCACCTGGGTATTCGAGTGGTACTGGAATCAACCGGGCGTGCCACACGTCGCTCAATTCGTCGCCGACATCAAGAAAATCACCGGCCGCGTTCCCACCGCGCGGACCTGGTTTGGCTTCGCCTCCACCTGGAGCTGCGCGCTGGCCGCCAACACCGCCAAGTCGCTCGACGCGGTGAAGATGGCCAAGGCGCTACAAGGTATGAAGCTGCCCCCCGAAGTGGGTCTGATGCCCGACCAGCCGTATTTCCGCGCCGGACAGAATCAGCTAATTCCGAATCTATTCGTCGGCAACGCCCAGGCTCGAGGCAGCGCACCCGATGATCTGTTCAAGGTAACACAAGTGATCAAGGGTGCTGATGCCGCAGGTTCGCTCGAGGAATCCGGCTGCAAAATGACCTGGCCCGCCTGATCATCGCCGCCGCGCCGGGGCCTATCGCGCTATGCTCGGTGCGGCCCTTAGGGAAGCGCGCAGCCTCGACTTGTGATCGCTTGCCGGCCCGACATCGATCGGGCCGGCAAGTGATCAGCGCGCGATCGGCGCAAAGGCCTTGGAATGACGCAGTTACTTCTGTTCAACGTTTTTAACGGGCTGATCGTCGGCGCCTTCTACGCGTTGATGGCGCTCGGCCTTTCGTTGATTCTGAATCTCAGCGGGGTCATCAACTTTGCGCATGGCGGATTTCTCGCCATCGGCGCCTACATTGCCTATACGCTCATGCCTTACGTGGGCTTCTGGGGCGGTCTTCTCGTGGCGCCGTTCCTGACGGCGGCGCTTGGCCTCGTCGTCGAACGTGTTCTGATCCGCCGAGTCTACGGGCGCGATCCGCTCTACAGCCTCCTGCTCACTTTCGGGCTCGCATACATTTTTGAGGACGGCACGCGCTACATCTGGGGCGCGCAAAGCCTGCCGTACCCGATTCCCGGCTGGCTCGCGACCCCACTCTCCAGCGAGCTATTCTTCCTGACCGGTTACCGCTTGTTCATGGTTGCGCTGGTCGCGGTCGCGGTCGCCGGCCTGTTCTTCATCCTCAACCGCACTCGCCTTGGAATGCGCATTCGCGCCGCAACGCTCGATCTGGAAACCGTGTCCGTTCTGGGCGTCAATGTGCGCATCCTGCGCAATCTCAATTTCGGCCTCGGCATCTATCTCGCCGGCCTGGCCGGCGTGCTGGCTGCGGGAATGCTTGGACTGCAGCCCACCATCGGAACTTCACTCATCATGCCGAGCTTCGTCGCGATCATCGTCGGCGGACTCGGGAGCCTGCCAGGCACGCTTCTCGGGGGACTTCTGATCGGCGTCGCGTCGGGTATCACGACCGTATTCTTTCCCTCGGCGACCGAAGCGGTCATGTACGTGATGATGGGTGTCGTGCTGTTGGTCAGGCCACGTGGCCTTCTCGGCGAGGAAGGAAGAATCCATTGAGCGGGCTGAATCGGCAGACAACTGCGATCCTTATCTGGCTGCTGCTCCTCACGATGCCGTACTGGATGGGCGCGCTCGGAGGCTATACGGAGCTCGGCAGCCGGGTTCTCGTCCTCGGGCTGGCGGCGATGTCGCTCAATTTCCTGCTAGGGTTCACCGGCGTGCTGTCCTTCGGTCACGCCGCCTATTTCGGCCTTGGCGCCTACGGGGTCGGCATCACCCTCAAGTATCTTGCGCCCAGCACTCCACTGGGCATCCTGGTCGGCGTCGCTGCCGGAGCTCTCGCTGCCGCGCTCATCGGCGCTTTGATCGTCAAGCTGCGCGGTGTTTACTTTGCGATGGTGACGATCGCCTTCGGCCAGGTCTTCTTTTTCATCGCCTTCCGCTGGAACTCGATCACCGGCGGCGACGATGGCTTGACCGGTTGGAGTCGCCAGGCGCTGAACCTGGGCGTTGCCAACATCGACATCCTCGGCAACGACAAGGCCTTCTACTATCTGGTGCTGGTCTTGTTCGCCGCAGCGGTGGGCATCATGGCTCTGCTCCTGCGCTCGCCTTTCGGCAGGACATTGCTCGCCATACGTGAGAACGAACGTCGAGCACGCTTCCTCGGCATTCCGGTCGAGCAGCATATCTGGTTGTCGTTCGTGATCTCGTGCCTGTTCGTCGCGCTTGCCGGCACGCTCTATGCGCTGCTCAACAACTTCATCGATCCGCGCGCGCTTCGCTGGGACCAGTCCGGGAACTTCGTGATCATGGCGGTGCTTGGCGGCATGCGCTCTTTCTGGGGGCCTCTGATCGGCGCCGCGATATTTGTCGTACTGCAGGACTACGTGTCCAGTCATACCGAGAACTGGATGTCCTTCATCGGACTTTTCTTCGTGCTCGTCGTGCTGTTCTTTCCGCGCGGTGTGCTTGGCATTTTCCGAAGAAAGGCGGCTTCGTGAGTCTGCTGCAAGTGCGCAACGTCTCACAGCATTTCGGCAGCTTGATCGCGGTGAACGGTGTCTCGCTGACGGTTGAGCCCGGAGAGCTGCGCGCGATCATCGGACCGAACGGGGCCGGAAAGACGACCTTCTTCAACCTGATCAGCGGCTTTTTCCCGCCGACATCGGGCACGATCGTATTCGACAACACGGATGTCACCGCATTACCCGCGCACAAGCGTGTCGCGATGGGCATGGCGCGCACATTCCAGATCACCGAGATTTTTCCGGAGCTGACAGTGCGCGAGAACTTGCGCATTCCGGTCGAAGTTGCCGCCGGCTTGCGTCTTCGCCCGTGGCTGTCGCGCAAGGCCGACACCGAGATCCGAGCGCGCATTTCCGAGCTGATGGGGATGGGCGGGCTCACCGGCAAGGCTGACCGCATGGTCGGCGAGCTCGCTCATGGCGATCAGCGCGCTACCGAGATCATGATGTCGCTGGCGCTCAAGCCGCGGCTGCTGCTGCTTGACGAGCCGACGGCGGGCATGGGCGACCAGGAAACCTACGACATCACCCGGCTCATACGCCGGTTGCACCGGGAGCAGCAGCTCACCATCGTCTTGATCGAGCACGACATGCGCGTCATCTTCCATCTGGCCGACCGCATCATGGTGCTCGCCGAGGGCTCGGTTCTCGACGAGGGCACCGCCGACGAGATCGCGAAAAGCGAGCGCGTACAGACGGCATACCTGGGCAAGGCGGCATGAACGCGCTCGAGGCGGAAGGGCTCCATACTTTCTACGGCAAGAGCCACATCCTGCATGGAGCGGGTCTCACCGTCGGCGAGGGAGAGATCGTCACCCTGCTCGGTCGCAACGGCGCGGGCAAGACGACAACGCTCAGAAGCCTGATGGGACTTACCCATGCGCGCGAGGGAACAGTGCGCATCTTCGGCGCGGCCACGACCGATTGGCCGCCTTACCGCATCGCGGCGCTGGGCGTTGGTTACGTGCCGGAGGGGCGGCGCATTTTCGCGAACCTGACCGTCGACGAGAACCTCAAGGTGCCGCTCGAGCGTCCGGGACCGTGGACGATGCAGAGAATCTATGAGCTTTTTCCGCGCCTCGCGATGCGCAAGTTGAATAGGGGCCGCCAGCTCTCCGGAGGCGAGCAGGAGATGCTTTCCATCGCCAGGGCGCTTCTGCTCAACCCGAAGCTGTTGCTGCTCGATGAGCCCTCACAAGGTCTCGCTCCGCTGATCGTGCAGCAGGTTTTCGATGTCATCGTCGCGATGCGCAAGGAAGGAATGTCGGTTCTGCTCGTCGAGCAGAATGTGCGCGCCGCCGTCGAGATCGCCGACCGCGCGTATGTATTGGACGATGGGCGCGTGGTATACGAGGGCCTCGCCGCCGAATTCGCCAAAGACGAGGAGCGCGTGCGCGCGCTGGCGGGCGCCAGCGCCGAGAAGTGGGAGGCTGTGGAGTAGTTCAGGCGCGTCGCGGTGGCGGCCGATTGCGTCACGTCTTAGGCGAGCCGCTGGCGCCCCAGCGCAGAAATGCTAGGCCGCCGCCAGTCTCGCCACCGTCGCGTCGATCAGCGCGCGTGAAATACTGACCGGCGATGGCAGCTGCGGCAGGGCGTCGAGCGGGAACCATTTTGCATCGGCGATCTCCGCGTTGCACGGACGCAGGTCGCCGGCGGCATATTCCGCGGTGTAGGCGATCATCAGCGAGTGCGGAAACGGCCACGACTGGCTGGCGAAATAGACGAGGTTGTCGACTTCCACGCCAACCTCCTCGCGAACCTCGCGATGAATGCAATCCTCGATCGATTCGCCCAGCTCGACGAATCCGGCGAGCGCGCTGTACATGGCGTTCGGGAAGCGGTTGGTGCGTGCCAGCAGCAATTCGCGTCCGCGGGTGACGAGCACCATCATCGCCGGCGACACGCGCGGATAGACCACGTGGCCGCACGCCAGACACTGCTTGGCGCGTTCGTCCGGCTTGGTGAGCGTGGGCGTCCCGCAGCGGCCGCAGTAG
Organism: Casimicrobiaceae bacterium; assembly: GCA_036786505.1. Lineage (GTDB taxonomy): Bacteria > Pseudomonadota > Gammaproteobacteria > Burkholderiales > Casimicrobiaceae > PALSA-1003. The sequence continues at coordinate 4,491 of DAIQRF010000057.1, forward strand.
CGATGGCTGCGATCCCATTCGGCAACCTGGGAAGAGCGGCCGGCGAGCGCGAGCAGCGGGTCGGGAATCTGCAGAAACAGCGAGCGCAGCCCGCACCACTGCCAGCCCTCGGGTTCCGGGACGTCGGCGCCGACGCGCAGCGTGATGCAATCGATCCCCTGGTAGCGGCCGAGGTAATGACGTGCGCCGTCGACCCCCAGTTTGATGACATCAGAAAAAGTTGGCAGCGTCGGCGGGTCGCCGTTGCGCGCCAGAATCTTGTCTTCGCGCCACACAAAGCAGAGCGATGCGGCAGCGAGTTCCCTGGGTAGAGCGGCGCCGGGCTCGAAGCCGGCGGGGGTGTTCATGGCGCACGGACTAGCGGAGGAATCGTTCATCCTTGCCGATGACCGTCAGCTCGACGAACTTCGATCCATTGTGACTCGCCGGCGTGAAGGTGACCCAGTAACCGCCAAGATCGAAATCGCGCATCGTCTCCATGGCGCCGATGAATTTCTCGCGGGTGAGGCCGGCGCCCGAACGACGCAGCCCCTCGACCAGAACCTTGGCGGCAATGAATCCTTCCAGGCTGGTAAACGAGTAGTCCTGCTTGCCGGTGGCGGCCGCGAGCAGTTGCTGATACTCCTTGACGATAGGCACGCCAATGTTCCACGGGAACGGGACCACCTGCGAGACGGCGACGCCGCGACCGTCGGGTCCGGTTTCCTTGGCAAGCGCCTTGCTGCCGACGAATGACACGTTCATGAACTGCGGATTGAAGCCGGCGGCACGCATCGCCTTGATGAACGCGGCGCACGACTTGTAGGCCGAGATCATGATGACCGCCTGCGGCTCAACTTTGCCGATCGACTTTACCGCTGCCGTCACTTCGACGGTGTTGCGCTCGAC
>DAIQRF010000057.1:5388-9401 GCA_036786505.1 Casimicrobiaceae bacterium
ACCGTGCCCGTAGCCACGATCTTGATGTTCCGCCGCTCCATCGCTCGTTCGACGCCGAGCAGGCCCGCCTTGCCGTAATCGTCGTTCTGATAAAAGACGGCTATCTTGTCGAGAGCCTGACCGGTCATCTGGCCGACGATCTTTTCCGTCTCGTCAAAGTAGCTCGCACGGATGTTGAAAATGTAGCGGTTGACCGGCGTGCGCAACGACTCGGCGCCGGTGAACGGCCCGACGAAGGGAACGCGCGCAGCGGTGAAGATCGGCTTGGAAGCATTCGACGTCGGCGTGCCGACGTAACCGAACAGCAGGAAAACGCCATCGTCGATCAGCTTCTTGGTGTTGGCCGCGGCTCGGTCTCCTTCGTAGCCGTCGTCAAGCGAACGCAACTCGATCTTGCGCCCGTTGACGCCTCCGGCAGCATTGATGACCCGGAAATATGCGGCTGCACCGGTGCGCATCTCCGTTCCAAGCTCGGACGCCGCGCCGGAAAACGCCGCCGACTCGCCGATGAGGATGGACGTCGGCGTGACACCAGGCTCGGCGTGAAGCGCACCCGCGATCACGGCGAGCATGAAGGCGGCTGTTCGTAACATGGTGTAGCGCGGATTGTTGACGAATAGCAGGGCCATGATTGCTCCGAGAATGCGGATTCGACGTGTGCGAGCGTACCGGCGCGCCGTCGTGCAAAAGCAGCAGGGTCGCAAACGCCAGGGCGCGCGCCGGTCGAAGTGCGCCTGAAGTGACCTTCCGTAATGTTACTCCTATCATGGGAAATTTCGGAGGTCGAGGGAACCCACCGGGATGCGGCGCCGGTGGCCCGTCTTCATGGTGGGCACAGCGTATAATCGTGCCGATCGACGCTGTGTCCGGATCGAGTCCATGGAAGCCGAACGTGTCAACCAGATCGCCAATCTGCTGTCCGACCTTCAGCAGCGTGCGGTCGATCTGCGGAGGTATCTTTGACTTCGATACCAGGTCGACGCGGCTGGCCGCGGTGGTACGCGAGCTTGAGGATCCCAGGATCTGGGACGATCAAAAGCGGGCACAGGAGCTCGGCAAGGAAAAGAAGCAGCTCGACGGCGTCGTCGGTACGCTGACCGACCTGGACGGCCGCCTCAAGGACAGTACCGAGCTGTTCGAGCTGGCTCGCGCCGAGGAAGACGATGCCACGCTCGATGCCGTCGCGGCCGACGCGGCGGCGTTGCTGCGCACCGTCGGCGATCTGGAGTTCCGTCGGATGTTTCACGACCCGATGGATCCCAATCCGTGCTTCATCGACATCCAGGCCGGCAGCGGCGGTACCGAGGCGCAGGACTGGGCGTCGATGCTGCTGCGCATGTACGTTCGCTACTGCGAGCGCAAGGGCTACCAGGTCGACGTACTGGAGGAGTCAGCGGGCGAAGTCGCCGGCATCAAGAGCGCCACCGTCAAGGTCACCGGCGATTACGCGTATGGCTATCTGCGCACGGAGACCGGCGTGCACCGCCTGGTGCGCAAGAGCCCTTTCGACTCCAACGCCCGCCGCCACACGTCCTTCGCAAGCGTCTTTGTCTATCCCGAGGTCGACGACACCATCGAGGTCGATATCAATCCCGCCGATCTGCGCATCGACACCTTCAGAGCCTCAGGCGCGGGTGGCCAGCACATCAACAAGACCGACTCCGCGGTGCGCATTACCCACCTGCCGACCAACATCGTGGTGCAATGCCAGAGCGACCGGTCGCAGCATCGCAATCGCGCCGAGGCCATGGCCATGCTCAAGTCGCGGCTCTATGATCTCGAGCTGCGCAAGCGCCAGACCGAGCAACAAAAGCTGGAAGACGCCAAGACCGATATCGGATGGGGACATCAGATCCGCTCGTACGTCCTCGATCAATCGCGCATCAAGGATCTGCGAACCAACTACGAGGTCGGCAACACCCAGGCCGTCCTCGACGGCGGCCTCGACGACTTCATTGCCGCGAGCCTCAAACAAGGAGTCTAGTGTTGCTTCACCCGGTAATACACATTACAATACACCTTGGAGGTGTACCGTGCGCACGAACATCGTTCTCGACGATAACTTGGTGAAGGAAGCTTTCCGGCACGCTCCGGTAAAAACCAAGCGTGAGCTGGTCGATCTTGCCCTGCGCGAATTTGTCGCCAGCCGGAAGCGCAAGGATCTGCGCGAGCTGTTTGGCCGCGGCGGTATTCGAGCCGACTACGATTACAAGGCATTGCGCATCGGCAAGTAGTCGACGATGATCCTCGTCGACACGTCGGTATGGATTGACTACGTCCGCGGCCGTCCGACGAATGCCGTCGAACGTCTGCGGGTGGCGCTTGATCGCGGTCTAAACGCCTCCCTCACGTCACTCATCTACCAGGAGATTCTGCAGGGCGCCGAGTCCGACAGAGCCTTCCGTGACTTCTGCGCATTCTTCTCGAGCCAGCGCTTTCTGCACCCTCTCGATCCGATCGCAAGCCACGAACGGGCCGCGAGACTCTACTTCGACTGTCGGCGCAGGGGGCTCACGATTCGCTCTTCGGCCGATTGCCTGATCGCACAAATCGCAATCGACCACGGCGTTGCGCTGTTGCATGATGATCGCGACTTCGAGAACATTGCCAAGGTGGCGCCCAGATTGAAGTTTGCATAGACGATGACCGACGATAAGGTTCCACCTCAGAACGAAAATCAGATCATCGCCGAGCGGCGCGCCAAGCTTGCGGCCTTGCGCGAGCGCGGAAGCGCGTATCCCAACGATTTTCGCCGGAGCGCGCTCGCGGCAGAATTTCACGCGGCGTACGACTCGAAATCGAACGAGGAGCTCGAAGCCGCGCATGTCGAGTTGGCGGTGGCGGGACGCATGCTGCTCAAGCGGGTGATGGGCAAGGCGAGCTTTGCGACGCTTCAGGACATGAGCGGCCGCATTCAACTCTACGTCACCAACGATCATGCCGGGACCGAAACCCATGACGCATTCAAGCATTGGGACTTGGGCGACATCGTCGGCGCGCGCGGAACGCTGTTCAAGACCCGCACCGGCGAGCTGACCGTCAAGGTCACCGACCTGCGCTTGCTGTCGAAGGCGCTGCGGCCCTTACCGGAAAAATTCCACGGCCTTACCGACCAGGAACAGAAATATCGGCAGCGCTATGTCGACCTGATCACCAGCCCCGAGACGCGGCGAGTGTTCGTCGCGCGATCGAAAATCGTGCAGGCGATCCGCGAATTCTTCGCCGCTCGCGGCTACCTCGAGGTGGAAACCCCGATGATGCATCCGATCCCGGGAGGCGCCGCGGCGCGGCCATTCATCACCCATCACAACGCGCTGGACACCGATCTGTACCTTCGCATCGCGCCCGAGCTCTACCTCAAGAAACTGGTCGTGGGCGGATTGGAAAAAGTGTTCGAGATCAACCGCAATTTTCGCAACGAAGGCATCTCCACGCGGCACAATCCCGAGTTCACGATGCTGGAGTTCTACGAGGCGTTTCAGGACTATCGATATCTGATGGATCTCACCGAAGCGCTGCTGCGCGAGGTCGCGACCAAAGTGTGCGGTTCGACGGTGGTGGAATATCAAAACCAGTCGATCGATCTCGGTCAGCCGTTCGACCGGCTGACCATGGCTCAAGCGATCGCAAAATACCATCCGGGTCATCCTCTGCCGGAGCTTGCCAGGCCCGAATATCTGAGGACCTCGCTGGCGCCTTTGGGCGTGGATGTTCTGCCGACCGACGGCGTGGGCGTGCTGCAATTGAAGCTGTTCGAGGCAACGACCGAGGACAAGCTGGTACGGCCGACCTTCATCATCGCGTATCCCACCGACGTGAGCCCCTTGGCCCGGGCCAGTGACGCCGATCCCGCGGTCACCGATCGCTTCGAGCTTTTCGTCACCGGGCGCGAGATCGCCAACGGATTTTCCGAGCTCAACGACCCCGAGGACCAGGCCGCGCGCTTCACCGAGCAGGCGAAGGCGAAGGACGCAGGCGACGCCGAGGCAATGCACTACGACGCGGACTACATC
>DAIQRF010000058.1:0-9381 GCA_036786505.1 Casimicrobiaceae bacterium
AGTCGCGATGGTCCCGGGTGCCGGTGCTTCGTCGCGGTAGAAAGCGGCCTGCTGGTGCGGGTTCTCGCCGTAACGCAGATCCTGAACCTTGGCTCCTTGCCAGTTGAAACGATCCGGAAACACCTGCGGCGCGCTGGTCTCGTCGCGCGCCGTCAGGTAGTTGCTGATTGCGCCGTCGTAGGCGGCGGTGTGCGAAAACGCCTTTTGTGCAAGCCGGAAGCGCGTCGCGCTTCCGAGTTGCCTGCCGCTGCCGCGCAACTCGTCAAGCAACGCCGGATAATCGGCCGGATCGACCACGACGCCGACATGCGCGTGGTTCTTTGCCGCGGCGCGGACCAACGCCGGTCCGCCGATGTCGATATTCTCGATTGCATCGTCGAGCGAGCAGCCCGGCTTGGCCACGGTCTGCCGAAACGGATAGAGATTGACCACCACCAGATCGATCGTGGGAATCGCGTGCTTGGTGAGCGCGGCCATGTGTTCGAGAGAATCGCGGCGAGCGAGAATCGCGCCATGGACCTTGGGATGCAAGGTCTTTACGCGGCCGTCGAGCATCTCGGGGAATCCCGTGTAGTCGGCGACTTCGGTCACCGGCAGCCCGGCATCCCTCAGTGATTTCGCGGTGCCTCCGGTGGAGAGGAGCTTGACCCCCATCGCGTCCAGGCCGCGCGCAAAATCCACGAGGCCTGTCTTGTCGGAGACAGACAAAAGCGCCTGGGCGATAGGAGCGGTCATCTTGGAAGCATCATGAAAATGCACTCACGCGAGGCGTGCTCATGCGGCGAATGGCGTGCGGCGGGTGCGCGGGCCGAAAAAAGCTCCGGTAAGCGTGACGTCGCTCGCGCGGGCGGCGCCTTAGGAAGTCTAACTGATCTTGTACTTCGAAAGCTTGGAGCGAAGCGTGTTTCGGTTCATGCCCAGCATGTCCGCCGCCTGCGTCTGGTTGCCGCTGGCGCGGTGCATGATCATCGCCAGCAGCGACCGCTCGACGTTGGTGATGACCATGTTGTAAATGCCGTGGGGCTGCTCGCCGTCCAAGCGCCGAAAGTATTCCTCGAGTGACTTTTCGACGCTGCGGCAGATCTCGCCGCCACCGTTGATACGTACAGTCTTCTTCATGCTGCCTGCGCCTCCTGCGCCCCGAAATTCTGCGGCAGAATCCGCCGCGCGCGCTCTGTCGGCGCGTAGGTGAGCCGATCACCGCGCGTGCTCAACTCATCGAAAAAGCGATTGACCGCCGCGATCTGCGCCGGCGCATCGTCGATGGCGTTGATCTCGTGCCGAAACTCAAGCCCACCTTCCAGACCAGCGGTATACCAGCCCAAATGCTTGCGCGCGATGCGCACGCCACTCTCTTCGCCGTGAAAGGCATGGTGGTCGGCGAGATGCTCGAGGATAAGTTGACGAATCTCGGCGATAGGCGGCGATGGAAGCTTTTCGCCACAATCGAGGAAATGACGGATCTCACGGAAGATCCACGGACGGCCCTGGGCCGCGCGGCCGATCATCACCGCGTCCGCACCGGTATGCGCCAGCACTTCGCGCGCCATTTCCGGTGAGTCGACGTCGCCGTTTGCCGTTACCGGCACGCTGACTGCCCGCTTCACCGCCCGAATGGTGTCGTACTCCGCGGCACCGACAAAGCCGCACTCCCGCGTGCGGCCGTGAACCGACAGCGCCGCGATGCCCGCGTTTTCGGCAATGTGTGCAATCCGCACCGCGTTTCGATGCTGCCGATCCCACCCGGTCCGGATCTTCAGCGTCACCGGCACATCGACCGCCGCAACCACGCGCTCGACGATGGCGCCCACCAGCGACTCGTTCTGCAGCAACGCGGACCCGGCAGCAACGTTGCAGACCTTCTTCGCCGGACAGCCCATGTTGATGTCGATGATCTGCGCGCCTCGATCGACGTTGTAGCGCGCCGAGTCGGCCATTTGCGCAGGGTCCGCGCCGGCGATCTGCACCACGATCGGCTCGACCTCGCCATCGTGATTCATACGCCGCTGCGACTTGCCCGTATGCCGGAGCTGTGGATTGGACGCGACCATTTCTGAAATGGCGAGACCGGCACCAAGCCGCTTGCACAATTGCCGGAATGGGCGGTCGGTCACACCGGCCATCGGTGCGACGACGAGATTGCTCTGAATGTGATGCGAGCCGATGTGCACTGCTTGAATCTCTGCGGAAACTACGACGGAAGGGAGCGAATTATACCGAGTTTGCGGCGCCGTAGTCAGCGCGTTCGTCGGTTCGATCCACTGTTGATCAAGTTTTTTAGTGCACGCCATACAACATCGCGCGTGTGAACATTCGTTTGACCGGCGGCAACGCGTCGAGAAGAGTGAGCGCCAACCCGCGCGGCCAGCGCAGCAATGGAACGTCCGTTCCGAAAAGTCCGAGCAGACCGTGCGTGAATGCGATGCCCGACCAACGGTCCACCGCACGACGCCGCGAATACGCCGCGAGAAAGGCAGGTGCACCAAAATGATCGCGGTCAGTAACAACCGAGATTGCAAGCAACTCTTGCGCCAGTTCATACGCGTCGCGAACGCCGAGATTGAAGCCCTGACCCGCGACGGGATGCAACGCTTGTGCTGCGTTACCCAGGAGTACGGTGCGCTCGCCGACGACGCGGGTCGCGAATTCAAGCGTCAGCGGGAACGTGCGCCGATCGGCAACACGAGTCCACGGCCCGGCGCACGGCCCGAAACGCTGCGTGAGCGCGGCCAGGAACGATTGTTCCGACAGCGCGGCCAGCGCGCTCGCCTTTCCCGGAGTTGTCGTCCACACCAATCCGTAATGATCCTCTTCCGGCAACAGCGCCATCGGGCCTTCGTCGGTAAAGCGCTCGAACGCGAGTCCACCGTGCGGCTCACTGGACCAGATTTTCGCCACCAGTGCGACCTGTCGGTAGTCGTGCCTGCGTCGCGCGATGTAGTCCACGACGTCACCACCGCCATCGGCAACCGCGGCCAGACGTGCCCTCCATTCGACAGCGGCGCCGTTGCGCTCACCGGCGACATGAGCGCAGCTCGCTCCCGTCGCGGCGCTCACGCGGGTCACACCGACTCCATGCTCAACCGACATGCCCGCGCGCGCCAGCGCCGAGTCCAGTGCATGCTGCAGCGCGCGATAGCTGACGACATAGCCGAGCGCATCGACGCCTTGATCGCGAGCATGAAGGCGCGCGCGTCCGAACCCGCCGCGCTGTGAAATGTCGATTGCCGTGATCGGCGTTACTGCACCCGACATCGCGGCCACCGCGCTCCACACATCGAGCCGCTCGAAGATAAGCCGGGCGCCGTGGGACAACGCAAGCGAGCGGTCGCTTCGTGCGATGCTTCCGGCAGGACGGGCATCGAGCGCGATGACGTCGAGATCGCTTTCAGAGAGCGCCAGCGCCAGCGTCGCGCCGACTGGACCCGCGCCGACGATGACCAGATCGTGCAACATTGGACTTGGTCGATGTGTCGCGGATACCGCCGGGTCAGCGCGCGCAAGCGGCTTCGACGTCGGCAACGGTCTTCGGGGTCGCGCCGGTCAGATTCTCGTTGCCGGCGGCGGTCACCAGAACATCGTCCTCGATGCGCACGCCGATGTCCCAGAACTCCTCGGGCACCTTGTCTGCCCGGCGGATATAACAGCCGGGTTCGACGGTGAGAACCATGCCGGGTTCGAGACGGCTCGATTCGCCGCCGATGCGGTACAAGCCGACATCGTGCACGTCGAGCCCGAGCCAATGCCCGGCGCGATGCATATAGAACTGCTTGTACGCGCCGGACTCGAGCACGCCCTCGAGCGTTCCCTCGCACAGCTTGAGGTCGATCAGCCCCTGCGCGAGCACGCGTTCGGCCACCTCGTGATAGTCGTGAAACATCCTGCCCGGCTGGACGGCGTCGATGCACGCGAGCTGCGCCGCGAGCACGAGCTCGTAAATCGCTTTTTGCTCGCCGCTGAACTTCCCGCTCACCGGGAACGTGCGCGTGATGTCCGACGCATAGCCGTCGACCTCGCAGCCGGCATCGATCAGCAGCAGGTCGCTCGCCTGCGTCTGGCGATTGTTGTCGCGATAATGCAGGACGCAGGCGTTGGGTCCCGATGCGACAATCGAGGGATAGGCAACCGCCTGTGCGCCGAAGCGCAAAAATTCGTGCATCAGCTCGGCCTCGACCTGATATTCGTACCAGCCCGGACGCGTCTCGCGCATCGCACGACGGTGTGCGCCGCTCGAAATGACTGCCGCGCGGCGGAGGAGCTCAAGCTCGCGCTCATCCTTGTACAGCCGCATCGCCGCGAGCGGGGCGCGCACGTCGATCACCATCTCCGGCGCCGCGATGCCCGTGCGCACCCGGCTACGCACTTCGTTCAGCGTTGCCGCGGTCGCGTCGTCCCACACGGGATAAAGTCCGAGCGGGGTGTAAATCGCGCGCTGGTCGCACGTCCAGTCGGCGAGCTTTGCGGCGAGCTGGGTGATCGGATATGTCTCGTCAAATCCGAAGATTTCGCGCGCGGCGTCGGGACCATAGCGAAAGCCGTCCCAAATTTCGCGCTCCGGGTTCTTGTCCCGGCAAAACAGGATCTGCTTCGAATCGCTTTCTGCCGCGCCGGCAATGAGAGCGACAACCGCTTCGGGCTCCGGAAAACCGCACAGGTAGTAAAAATGACTGTCCGGCCGATACGGGTAATGCGTATCGGCGTTGCGGATCGCCTCCGGCGCCGTGGGAACGGACGCGATACCGCCGCCGGTCTGCCTTCGCATCTCGGCGATGAGCCGCGAGCGCCGGTTTCGGTGATGCTGATGATTGTAGTTCATGCCGTCGTCGATGAAGTGCGATAGGCCTCTTGAGCTTTGCGCCCATGGTTGACAGCGAGCGGAACTCCGCCCTCGTCCTCGAACCCGCTCCCACTACCGAGGCGAGGGAGTGCCGTACCGGAAATGCACGAAAGCCCGTTCCGAAATACTCGCAAGCGTGATTATAGGCGTTCCGTTCGCGGCGCGGGCTTTGCGGTAACATCCATTGCGTGGCCGCATCTTCAACCGAACCTCGATTGACCCTGGATCGCGCGGCGAGCGGCAAGCTGCTCGCCGCGAAGCGCGAATTGCGCGCGCGGATTCTGCGCGACCGCGACGCCACGCCGGCCGAGGATCGGGCGACGGCGAGCGCGTCGATCGCGGCTTCACTGCTGATGCGAGAGGACTTCGCGTCGTCCAAAACCGTGCTGCTCACCCTTCCGTTCGGCAGCGAATGGGATACGCGGGCGTTGCTTGCGGCGGCGCTAGCGCGGGCCAAAACGGTCGCGCTGCCGAGAGTGAATCTCGCGACCCGGATGCTGGACATCTGCGCGATTACCCGCCTCGAGCACGATGCGGTACCCGGCTACCGCGGCATCCCCGAACCCTGTGCGCACTGCGCTCTTCTCGATGTCGCAACCATCGACTGGGTGCTCGTCCCCGGCGTGGCGTTCGATGCTGATGGACGCCGGGTCGGCTACGGCGGGGGCTACTATGACAGGTTGCTGCCGCTGCTGCGGGCCGACGCTCACCGCATCGCGGGAGCCTTCGAGCTGCAGCTGGCCGAACGCGTTCCCGCGGCATCGCACGATGTCGCCGTCGAGGCAATCGTCACCGAAGCGCGGTCCATTTCGATCGCGCGATAATCGAATCGGATGAACCGACGCCCGGGGCGCGTAGGCGACGAGATGCCCTTGGCGCCGGCGGCTTGCTTCATGAGATGACCTCTTTTCTCCGGCGTCGTTGGAAACGCTTTCCGTGGAATGTTATGATAAAACTTCCCCTGAAACGCGAATCGCGGCCTGCATCGCAACGATGCGGCGTCCAGCTTCCGACGCAAGTCAAGGTCCGATCGACGCGCATCGTGGCCATCACCGTGAGGAACGCCCCATGGACATGAACCCTGACGTCGATCCGCAAGAAACCCAGGAATGGCTGGACGCGATCGACGGTGTGCTCGAACACGAGGGGCCGGACCGCGCGTATTTCCTCATCGAGCAGGTGATCGACAAGTCGCGGCGCTCCGGCGCGTACATGCCGTTCTCGGCCAACACCGCGTACATCAATACCATTCCCGTCGACAAGCAGGTCAGGATTCCCGGCGACCAGACGATCGAGCACCGCATCCGCTCGTACGTGCGCTGGAACGCGATGGCGATGGTGGTCCGCGCCAACAAGCACACCAACGTCGGCGGCCACATCGCGAGCTTCGCCTCCGCGGCGACGCTCTACGACGTCGGCTTCAATCATTTCTGGCACGCGCCTTCGCCCGAGCACGGCGGCGATCTCGTATTTGTGCAGGGGCACTCCGCGCCCGGAGTCTATGCGCGCGCGTACATGCTCGGCCGCCTTACCGAAGAGCAGATGGACAACTTTCGCCAGGAAGTCGGCGGCAAGGGGATCTCGTCCTACCCGCACCCCTGGCTGATGCCGGACTTCTGGCAGTTCCCGACGGTGTCAATGGGACTGGGGCCGCTGATGGCGATCTATCAAGCGCGCTTCATGAAATATTTGCAGGATCGCGGGCTGGCCAAGACCGAGGGCCGCAAAGTCTGGTGCTTTTGCGGCGACGGCGAGATGGACGAGCCGGAGTCGATGGGCGCGATCGGCATGGCCGCCCGCGAAAACCTCGACAACCTGATCTTCGTCATCAACTGCAACCTGCAACGCCTCGACGGCCCGGTGCGCGGCAACGGCAAGATCATTCAGGAGCTCGAGGCGGATTTCCGCGGCGCCGGCTGGAACGTCATCAAGGTCGTATGGGGAACGCACTGGGATTCCCTGCTCGCCCGCGACAAGAAAGGCATCCTGATGCGCAGGATGATGGAATGCGTCGACGGCGAGTACCAGATGTTCAAATCCAAGGATGGGGCCTATGTGCGCGAATACTTCTTCAACACGCCTGAGCTGAAGGAGCTGGTCGCGGACTGGTCGGACAAGGACATCTGGAACCTGAACCGCGGCGGCCACGACCCGCACAAGGTGTACGCCGCGTTTCAGGCCGCGGTCAACCACAAGGGCCAGCCGACCCTGATCCTGCCCAAGACGATCAAGGGCTACGGCATGGGCGAGTCCGGCGAAGCGCAGAACATCACCCACCAGCAGAAGAAAATGTCGGTCGACTCGATTCGCGTATTCCGCGATCGATTCCAGATCCCGGTTCCGGACGACAAGCTCGACGAAGTGCCCTACGTCAACTTCGCGCCTGGCTCCCCGGAAGCCGAATACATGAAGGCCCGGCGCATGGAGCTGGGCGGCTATCTGCCAACGCGCCGGCGCAAGTCAGCGGCGTTGCCGGCGCCGCCTCTCACCACGTTCGAGCGCTTCCTCAAGAGCACCGAGGAGCGTGAAATCTCGACCACCATGGCGTTCGTGCAGATTCTGCAAACGCTGTTGCGCGACAAGACCATCGGCAAGCACATCGTTCCCATCGTCCCCGACGAGTCGCGCACTTTCGGCATGGAAGGCTTGTTCCGCCAACTGGGCATCTGGAACCAGCTCGGTCAGCTCTACACGCCGCAGGACGCCGACCAGTTGATGTTCTACAAGGAAAGCAAGGACGGCCAGATCCTGCAGGAAGGCATCAACGAGCCCGGCGCGATGTGCGACTGGATGGCGGCGGCGACGAGCTACTCGACGCACGGCGTGCCGATGATCCCGTTTTACATTTTCTACTCGATGTTCGGCTTCCAGCGCGTCGGCGATCTGGCGTGGGCCGCCGGCGACATGCGCTCGCGCGGCTTCCTGCTCGGCGGCACGGCCGGACGAACGACGCTCAACGGCGAAGGTCTCCAGCACGAAGACGGCCACTCGCATCTGTACGCCGCGACGATCCCGAACTGCATTTCCTACGATCCGACTTTCGGCTACGAGGTGGCGGTCATCGTCCAGGATGGAATGCGCCGCATGTATGCCGAGCAGCAGGACGTCTATTACTACTTGACGCTGATGAACGAAAACTACGCGCATCCGGCAATGCCGGAAGGCGCGGCGCCGAACATCATCAAGGGAATGTACCTGCTCAAGGCAGGCGAGAAGAAGCCGAAATCGCTTCGCGTTCAACTGCTGGGCAGCGGAGTCATCCTGCGTGAAGCGATCGCCGCGGCGGAGCTCCTGGCGAAGGACTGGGGCATCGAATCGGATCTCTGGAGCTGCCCGTCGTTCACCGAGCTCGCGCGCGACGGCAATGCGGTTTCGCGCTGGAACATGATGAATCCGACGGCGAAGCCCAGGGTTTCCCACGTCGAATCGTGTCTGGCCGATACCAGGGGCCCGGTGATCGCGACCAGCGATTACATTCGCGCTTTTGCGGAACAGATACGCGCCTTCGTGCCGCGTCGCTACGTGGTGCTCGGCACCGACGGATTCGGGCGCTCCGATACTCGGGAAAAGCTGCGCCAGTTCTTCGAAGTGGACCGCCATTACATCGCGGTCGCGGCGCTCAAGGCACTTGCCGACGGCGGCGAGATTCCGGCGGCGAAAGTCGCCGAGGCCATGAAAAAGTACGACGTCGATGGCGCCAAGCCGGCGCCGTGGACGGTGTGAGCGTCGCTGATCGCGCGTCGCTGCCTTGCCCGAGCTGATCCGCGAACGTCTCAAATTCCGCGCAGGAACATCATGCCCCAGACAGTTGAAGTCAAGGTGCCTGACATCGGCGACTTCACCGACGTGCCGGTCATCGAAGTGCTGGTCAAGGCAGGCGACAGCGTCAAGGCCGAGGATTCGCTGGTCACGCTCGAGTCCGACAAGGCGACGATGGATGTGCCCTCACCTTCCGCGGGTGTCGTCAAGGACGTCAAGGTCAAACTCGGCGACAAGGTCAGCGAGGGAAGCGTCCTCGTGACGCTCGAGGCTGAGGCCAAGGAGGTGGGCGGTGCCAAGGCTGCCTCGCCGGCGCAAGGCGCGGCCGCGCCTGCCGCCGCCGCAGGAGCCGCCGCCGCGCCCGCTGCGGCGACTTCGCCTACATCCCCAGCCCCTCTCACGCAGCGGCAAGACGGAGAGGCGAATACGGCTGACGGCGCGACGCAAAGTATTGAGGTCAAGGTCCCCGACATCGGCGATTTCAAAGACGTGCCGGTGATCGAAGTTCTGGTCAAACCGGGCGACACGGTGAAGGCCGAGGATTCGCTGGTCACGCTCGAGTCCGAAAAGGCGACCATGGATGTACCTTCGCCTTCCGCCGGCGTGATCAAGGAAGTGAAGGTCAAGCTCGGCGACAAGGTCAGTGAAGGCAAGGTGATCGTGATCATCGACGCGGCCGGCGCGCGTGTCCCTGCCGCGGCGGCGCAGGCCGCAGTTGCCAGCTCCGCCGCGCCCGCGCCCTCGCCGTCACCGCCAGCCTCTCCATCTCCATCTCCCTCTCCCTC
>DAIQRF010000059.1:0-9370 GCA_036786505.1 Casimicrobiaceae bacterium
TTGTCGCGAAAGCACTCCAGTGTCGGGGAGACGCCGAGCGCCAGCGCCGCGTGCGGCAGCAGCGGGAACTGCGCGATACGCGCCGGAGCCGGACACAACACCGCGCGGAAGTGAGCCAGATCGCGATTGGCGACCAGCCACTGCACGTCGTCAGTCAGGCTGTCGGGAACCGGATCCTCTTCACCGAGGGTGACCGACAATACCTGCGATTGGCGAACGGCGCGGATGTTGTCGCGAAAGCACTCCAGTGTCGGGCCGGCGTCGAAGATGTCGACGTAACCTTCGTAGCGGAAACCTTCGGATTCGAGCATCGCTCTTGCCGGCAGCGTGTCGGCGTGCACTTCGCCGATCGCGGCGCGGGCGTCGTCGGGCAGCAACGCCGTGTAGACCGGATGTCGCGGCATCAGCTCGGCGATGAACGCCTTCTGACCGATGCCGGTCAGGTAATCCGCACGCGAGTATTCCATCGCGAAAAAATGCCGGCCCAGACCTTCCCAGAATGGGCTCTTGCCGTCTGCGCCCAGCTTGCCGCGGAGCTCGGCGATGATCTTGGGCGCGAAACGCTGCGCGAATTCGGCGATGAATAAAAGCCGCGCCTTCGACAGCAGCGGACCATTGCGGCCGTGGCGATAGCGCGCGTCCAGAAAGAGTGAACAGAGCTCGCTGTGGCCGGTGTGGTCGTTGGTCAGGAACAACGTTGGCGCCGCGGTGTACAAATCGAGCTCGCGGGATGCGTGCACCTGCGTGCCGACGTGATAGTTGTACCAGGGCTCGGCAAGGCCTACCGCCGCCTCGATGGCGCTGATGCCGACGACATGATCGTTGGCGCCGTCGACCAGTACGAACACGAAGCACTCGTCGGATTTCTCGGCAGCGCCGGCAAACGACGCGAGCGCGCGTCCGATGCGCGCGTCGAGCCGTTCGGCGTTCGCCGGCAAGGTGGTCAGTCCCGTGCCGGAGCGCTCGGACAATGCAAGCAGCGCCTGCAGGTCGTCCCGCGCGATCGGTCTTACGTAGAACACTGGGAGCGGGACCCGTATCGGTAAGAAACGTGGTTACCCCGACGCAACCCGGGGCCAATTTGAAGTTGGCGCGCCAAACCGCCGAACGTCAGACGAGCGCTGTTCCGAGCGCCGTCTCGAGCCGCGCCAAGCCCTCGAGAATTTCGTCCAGGCTGATGACCAGCGATGGCGCGATGCGCACGACATCCGGTCCGGCCATCAGCACCACGAGACCTGCGTCGCCGGCGGCCCGCATCACGTCCGCCGCCTTGCCCTGCCACGGCGCCTTGAGCTCGCAGCCGAGCCACACACCCTCGCCGCGGATGTCGGCGAAAACCTCGCGCCGCGTATTGATGGTGCGCAGGCCTTCCATGAACAGCGCGTGCCGGGCCTTGACGCCGTCGAGGACCTCGGTAGTGTTGATGACGTCGAATACGGCGCCGGCAACCGCGCACGCAAGCGGATTGCCGCCGTAGGTTGTGCCGTGCACGCCGACCGAGAACGCGCTGGCGATTTCCGCGGTGGTCAGCATGGCGCCGATCGGGAATCCACCGCCCAGGCCTTTGGCGCTGGTGAGGATGTCGGGGACGACGCCTTTTTGCATGTAGGAAAACAGCGCGCCGGTGCGGCCCATGCCGCTCTGGATCTCGTCGAAGATCAGCAAGGCATCGTGCTCGTCGCAGAGCCTTCGCGCCGCGGTTAAGAATTCCGGCGTGCCGGGGATCATGCCGCCTTCACCTTGCATCGGCTCGAGGATCACGGCGCAGATGTCATCGCCGCCTTCTTCTGCGAACGCCGCTTCCAGCCCCGCGACGTCGTTGTAGCGGATGTGGGTGAAGCCGGTGGGACTGGGGCCGAATCCGGTTGCGTACTTCGCCTGCCCGCCGGCGGTGACCGTGAACAACGTCCGGCCGTGGAATGCGTTCAGGGTCGAGACGACGCGGAATTTCTCGGCGCCGAAATGATCGTGCGCGTAGCGGCGCGCAAGCTTCAACGCCGCCTCGTTGGCCTCGGCGCCGGAGTTGCAGAAGAACGCGCGCTCGGCGAACGTCGCATCCACCAGCTTCCTGGCAAGCCGCAGCGCCGGCTCGTTGGTCATCCAGTTCGACACATGCCAGATCGTCTGCGCCTGCTCGGTGAGCGCCTTGACCATCGCCGGGTGGCAGTGGCCGAGCGCGGACACGGCCACGCCGCCGGCGAAGTCGATGTACATGCGGCCCTGCTGGTCCCACATGCGCGATCCCGACCCCCGCACCGGAACAAAAGAAGCAGGCGCGAAACAAGGCACCATGAGCTCGTCGAACATCGCCCGCGTCACCGGTAGCGGAGCGTGTTTCTCCAGCGCAGGATAATGTTTCGCGGCGACCGCGAGAGGAGAGGAGGAGGGGGGAACGGACATGGCGGCGTCGATCAGTAAAGTAAGTCAGGCGGCGGCGATGACCTGGATCTCGATCTTGTATCCCGACGCCGCGAGCTTTGCCTGTACCGTGGCGCGTGCCGGCGTCTGTCCGGCGGGAACCCAGGCTTCCCAGACCGCGTTCATCGCCTCGAAGTCGTTCATGTCCGGCAGGTAGATCGTCACCGAAAGGATTTTCGCCTTGTCGCTGCCGGCCTCGCCCAGCAGCCGGTCGATGTTCGCAAGCACCTGTCGGGCTTGCGTCGCGACATCCGCGCTCAAATCGTCAGCGACCTGACCGGCAAGGTAGATCGTGCCGTTGTGAACGACCATGTCGGCGAGCCGCTTGCCCACGTGGTAACGCTGGAGCGTCATGGTGCTATCCTTGCCCGCAAGATGGAGCGACGTCTGATGGTAGACGCTCATTGTAGACGAATCGCCGCTGCCTTCGTCATTGCGAATTTACTCGCACGCAAGCGCCCGCCGGCTTCGCGTGGATATTCCGGATGAACGCCAAATACTGCTTGCTCGCCGCCGCGCTTGCGCTTGCCGCGGCCGTCGTACTCGGCGCGTTCGGCGCGCACGCGCTCAAAGGCGTTCTGGCCGCGGAAATGCTGGCCACCTATCAAACCGCGGTTCAGTACCATTTCTGGCACGCGCTCGGCTTGCTCGGTGTCGGCGTGCTCATGACCCGATCGCCTGATGGCTCGGCGCTCGCGTCAGTCGCGTGGTTGCTGATCGCAGGGCTGCTGCTCTTTTCAGGCAGCCTTTATCTGCTCGCGCTGACCGGTGCGACGTGGCTCGGAGCGGTGACGCCGTTGGGCGGAGTGGCGTTCATTGCCGCGTGGCTTTGGCTTGCATGGTGGGCATGGCGGCTTTAAACCAGCGCGAACCCTAATATCGTCATTCCCGCGAAAGCAGGAATCCATTGTCGTTTGACGAAACCAATGGGTCCCCGCGAGGACAACGTGAATTGGAAACAGTCACTCATTTCGGTAATCCGCTGCAGGCCGTTAATCGACCTTGGCGCCGGAATGCTTGACGATCCTGGCGTACTTGGTGATTTCGCTCCTGATCAGTGCCGCGAACTGCTCGGGCGAATCTGGCGCGGGCTCGGTGCCTTGCTGTGCGAAGAACGCCTTCATCTCCGGCGAACGGAGAATTCGCGTCACCTCGGCATTCCACTTGGCGACGATCTCCTTCGGTGTGCCGGCGGGCGCCATGAATCCCCACCAGGTATAGATGTCGAATCCCGGCAAGCCGGTTTCGGAGAGCGTCGGCAACTCGGGGATCAGCGACGAGCGCTTGGCTGTCGTCACCGCCAGCGCCTTCAGCTTGCCGGCCTTGAGCTGGGCGGCGGAATTGGCGAGGTTGTCGAACATCAGTTGCGTGTCGCCGGCCAGCAGCGCCTGCAGCGCAGGCGCTGCTCCCTTGTACGGAATGTGAACCATGTCGACGCCGGTTTCGGTCTTGAACAGCTCACCGGCAAGATGACCTGCGCTGCCGTTGCTGCCGGAGCCAAACGAAAGCGTGCCGGGATGGGCACGGGCGTAGGCGAGCAGCTCGGGCACGGAATTGACCGGAAACGAAGCATTGAGCACCAGCACGTTCGGTGTCACGGCGACCAGCGTGATCGGCGCGAAGTCCTTGATCGGGTCGTAGGGCATCTTGGTGTACAGGCTTACGTTGACGGCGTGCGTCGACAGCGCGCCCTCGAGGATGGTGTAGCCGTCTGGCGCGCTTTTCGCGACAAGATCGGCGCCGATGTTGCCGCCCGCACCCGGCCGATTGTCGATGACCACCGGCTGGCCCCATGCCTCGGTCAGCTTTTGCCCGATCGCGCGGGCTACGACGTCCAGCGAACCGCCGGCGGGGAATGGAACCACCAGGCGGATGGATTTCGTCGGATACGCTTGCGCGGTTGCAACGGCGGGAAAGAACGTCGCGGAGGCGACCAGCAAGGCAGGCAAGAGACGGGCGACGAAAACGGCAAAAGACACGGAACCTCCGCGACGATTCGGAGCCTGATTCTAGCAGCAACAGCAGCCGCCGAAATTGCCGTGCCGCGTCGAGCGGCGCATAATTATCTGTTGCCATTCGCGATCTTCTCCCGCCGTCCCGCATGAATAAAGCCGTCATCGGCGTTGCCGCATTCCTTATGGTTGTCGCCGGCGCCGTCGGTTTCTGGCTGGGCCACCGAGCGGACGCGTCCAAACCGTCTGCCCCGACTGTCACACCTGCCGTGCCAGCCGCAGCGCCTGCCGTCTCGGTCGAAGCCATCAAGGTTGAACGACTGGCCCTGCCACAGGGCATCACCGCCGTCGGCAGCCTGCGCTCGGACGAATCGGTGACGCTTCGACCCGAAGTCGCGGGACGCATCAGCGCGATCCAGTTTCGCGAAGGTGGGCGCGTGGCCAAGGGTGCACCGCTGGTGAAGCTGGATCCGTCGGTGTCCCAGGCAGAGCTCCAGCAAGCGCAAGCCAACATGACGTTGGCGAAGGCAAAGTACGATCGCGCCATCGACCTGCAAGGCAGGGGCTTTATCTCCGGACAGGCCAGAGACGAAGCCGAAAATAATCTCAAGGTGGCCGAAGCTGCGCTCGCGCTGGCGCGGGCAAAGCTCGCCAAGCTGTCGATCGAAGCGCCGTTTTCCGGAATCATCGGCCTGCGCTCGGTCAGCGTCGGCGATTACGTCAAGGAAGGCGCCGACATGGTGAACCTCGAGGCGATCGATCCACTGAAGGTTGACTTTCGCGTGCCGGAAATCTACCTGTCGCAAGTTCGCGTCGGCCAGTCGATGCAGATGACCCTGGATGCGGTGCCGGGCAAGACCTACGAAGGCAAGGTCATCGCGATCAATCCGCTGGTCGACACCGCGGGTCGCGCAGTGGTGATCCGGGCGCAGGTACGCAATCAGGATACGACGCTGCGCCCGGGGATGTTCGCGCGCGTGCGGCTGTTGACGCGCGAAACGCAGGAAGCTCTGGTCGTGCCCGAGCAGGCCATCGTGCCCCAGGGCGACGAGTGGTTCGTGTATCGCGTCGTCGACGGCAAGGCGCAACGCGCGAAGGTCGAGATTGGCCAGCGTCGGGATGGCAAAGCGGAGGTATTGAAGGGCCTGCGCGACGGCGACCTGGTCATCACCGCGGGCCAACTCAAGATTCGCGAGGGCATGCCGGTTCAGGTTGCCGCGGTTCATAGCGCGCCCGCGGCGCCACCCAAGGCGGACGCCGTTCCGGCGGTGCCACCCAAGGCGGACGCCGCGTCGCCGGCGTCAAAGTCCTGACGCGGCGGGCGAGTCGATGCTTCTGCCCGAAATATGCATCAAGCGGCCCGTCTTCGCCACGGTGCTGTCGCTGGTCATTCTGTTGGTCGGGGTCATTTCCTACACCCGCCTTTCGGTGCGCGAATATCCGCGCATCGACGAGCCGGTGGTCAGCGTGTCGACGACTTATCGCGGCGCCTCGGCCGAGGTCGTCGAGTCGCAGGTCACCAAGCCGCTGGAGGACTCGCTGGCCGGGATCGAGGGCGTCGAGGTCATGACCTCGCAAAGCCGCTCCGAGATCAGTCAGATCAACGTTCGCTTCACCCTCAAGCGCGATCCCGATTCCGCCGCCGCCGATGTGCGTGACAAGGTCGCACGTGCCCGCGGCAAGCTGCCCGACACCATCGACGAGCCGATCATCGCCAAGGTCGAGGCGGATTCGAACCCGGTGATCTACATCGCGGTCGAGGCCGGTTCGCTGTCGACGCTGGAGGCTTCGGACTACGTGAAGCGTTACATCCAGCCGCGGCTCTCCGTGCTGCCCGGCGCTGCCGACGTGCGGGTCTTCGGCGAGCGGCGGGTTTCGATGCGCATCAATCTCGACCGCACCCGGCTCGCCGGATACAAGCTCACGGTACAGGACGTCGAGGATGCCATCCGCCGCCAGAATGCAGAAATCCCGGCGGGCCGGATCGAATCGCGGGCGCGGGAATTCACCGTCGTGGCCGAGACGGATGTGCAGACGCCGGAGCAGTTCGCCAACATCATCGTCGCCAACGTTTCGGGCTATCCGGTTCGCATCCGGGATGTCGGCAACGCTGCGATCGGTGCGGTCGACGAGCGCACGGTGTCGCGCTACAAAGGCAAGCCTTCCCTCAACATCGGCGTCATCAAGCAGGCGGTCGCCAATCCGCTCGAGCTCTCCAAGGCGGTTCGGGCCGAGGTCGAGCAGATGAACGCGTCGCTGCCGCCGGGCATGAAGCTGATCGTCTCCTATGACACTTCGGTTTTCATCGACCGCTCGATCAGCTCGGTGTTCGAGACCATCGGCGAGGCGATTTTGCTGGTGGTGCTGGTGATCTTTTTCTTCCTGCGCAGTCTGCGCGCGACGCTTATTCCGCTGGTAACGATTCCCGTGGCGCTGGTGGGCGCATTCGGGCTCATGTACGCGTTCGGATTCACCATCAATACGCTGACGCTGCTGGCGATGGTGCTGGCGATCGGGCTGGTCGTCGACGACGCGATCGTCATGCTGGAAAACATTTTTCGCCATGTCGAGGAAGGCGTTCCGCGGAAGCAGGCCGCGATTCAGGGCGCGCAGGAAATCGGTTTTGCCGTGATCGCGATGACGCTGACGCTGACCTCGGTGTTCGCCCCACTGGCGTTCGCCACCGGGCGCACGGGACGCCTGTTCATCGAATTCGCGCTGACGCTGGCCGGTGCCGTGCTCGTCTCGGGCTTCGTCGCGCTGACGCTCTCGCCGATGATGTGTTCGCTGCTCCTGCGCCACGAGGAGAAGCACTCGTGGCTCTACAACCGGATCGAGCGATGGCTGGAGGCGCTGACCAATGGCTATCGTCGCGCACTGACGGCGGCGCTGCACGCGCGATGGATCATCGTACTGGTATGGCTTGCGGTAGCCGGGCTCGGCGCGGTGTTTTTCATGGTGCTCAAGTCGGAGCTTGCGCCGCTGGAGGACCGCGGCGTCATTCTCGGCCTGGTGTCCGCGCCGCAGGGGTCGACGCCGCAATACACCGCCGATCAGTTGAAGCCGATCGAGGAGTATTACGCGACCATACCCGAAGCGGCGGCCTATATCGCGATCGCCGGTTTTCCCACGGTCGTCGATGGCATCGCGGTGCTGCGCCTGAAGCCCTGGGAGGCGCGCGCCAAGAAGCAGCAGCAGATCACCGAGGAATTGCGGCCGAAGCTGGCGGCGATTCCCGGCGCGCTCGCCTTTCCGGTCAATCCGCCGTCGCTTGGACAACCGTTCCGGTCGACGCCGGTCGAGTACGTGATCATGTCGCAGGTGCCCTACGCCGATCTGCAGCGCGTCGTCGATCGCTTCCTGGACGAGGCGCGGAAGTATCCGGGCGTGCAAAACCTGCAGACAGACCTGCGCCTCAACACGCCGGAGGTGCGGGTCACGATCAACCGCGACAAGCTCTCCGACGTCGGCAGCGCGGTGGACACCGTCGGCAGAACGCTCGAGACCATGCTCGGCGGGCGGCGGGTCACCCGCTTCAAGAAGGACGGCGAGCAATACGACGTGATCGTGCAGGTCGCGCCGGTCGACCGCTCGACGCCGGCCGACATCAGCGACAGCTATGTTCGCGCGCGCGACGGAAGCATGGTCCAACTCGCGAACCTGGTTGACGTGCGCGAAGGCGTGTCGCCGCAATCGCTCAATCACTTCAATCGCCTGCGCGCGGTCAAGATCACCGGTACGCTCGCGCCGGGGTACGCGGTTGGCGACGCGTTGAAGGCGATGGACGACGCCGCCAAGCGCTCTTTGCCTCCTACCGCGCAAACCGACCTCGACGGCCAGTCGCGCGAATTTCGCAAGTCGGGCGGCGAGATCTACTTCACGTTTGTGCTCGCGCTGATGTTCATCTACCTGGTACTGTCGGCGCAGTTCGAGAGTTTCCGCAGCCCGTTCGTGATCATGTTGTCGGTACCGTTGTCGATGACCGGGGCGCTGCTGACGCTTTGGCTGACCGGAGGCACACTCAACATCTACAGCCAGGTCGGATTGGTGACGCTGGTCGGCCTGATCACCAAGCACGGGATTCTGATCGTCGAGTTTTCGAATCAGTTACGGGCGAAGGGCGAGACCATTGTCGATGCCGTGGTCGACGCGGCAACGCTTCGCCTGCGGCCGATCCTGATGACGACCGGCGCGATGGTTCTCGGCGCGGTGCCGCTCGCCCTGGCCCGAGGCGCAGGAGCGGAGTCCCGCACCCAGATCGGGTGGGTGATCGTCGGCGGCATGGCGTTCGGCACGCTGCTCACGTTGTTCGTGGTGCCGACCGCGTACACGCTGCTGGCCCGCAAGAGGGGGGCGGTCGAGGCGGATGTCGACGCCTTGGCCGCGCGCCACGCAGCCCCGAAACCGTACGCAGGGCCGGCGGACTAGCACCGTCGGTGCGCCGGCGCTGCCGCGCAATAGGCACGCGCGCGGGGCCGGAGTTTGCAATAGAATAGTCACGCTTGCAAACTAATATCGAAGTCTTTGCACAACGAGGAGAGAACATGCACAGCACGAAACTTGGCCTGGTGCGCGCGGTCATTGCGGCGGCGCTGCTCGGTTTGGCCACGCAAGCGTACGCGGTCACTGAAATTCAGTGGTGGCATTCGATGACGGGCGCGCTGAACGATCGCGTCAATGAGATCGCCCAGAAATTCAATGCCAGCCAGTCCGACTACAAGGTCACCGCGGTATTCAAAGGGCAATACGACGAGTCAATGGCTGCGGCGATCGCCGCATATCGCGCCGGTAACCCGCCGCAAATCGTCCAGGTGTTCGAAGTCGGCACGGCGACGATGATGGCGGCGAAAGGAGCGATCAAGCCGGTGTACCAGTTGATGGCGGAAGCGGGCGAGAAGTTCGATCCCAAGGCATTCCTGCCGGCGGTCTCGGGCTACTACTCCGATACGCAGGGACACCTGCTGTCGATGCCTTTCAACAGCTCGACGCAGGTAATGTAT